>DASRHH010000029.1:0-5161 GCA_035650635.1 Dehalococcoidia bacterium
GAGGGTTTGCGCTCCGACCTCGATCAGCTGCTGATGTATTTAGAGGAAGGCCCGCGCGGCGCCTACGTACGCAGGGTTGAAAGCAATTGGCTGGAGCCGAATGGTTCCTACTCCGGCTTCGGTATCGCCATCTAACAGGCGCGCAATCCTAGGCGGGCAAGTTAGTCCACTCGCCGCCGTTGCTCCAGTCGAGCATGATGACGTCGATCTCCTCCCCTGGCTCGACCACGTCGACCTCGGCGGGGATGACGGTGAGCGCGTTGGCGTAGACCATCGAGGTCAGGATGCCGGAGCCCTGCGGCCCGCTCAGCGTGGCATAGTAGCGTCCGTCCTCCCGCTGCGTCACCCGGCAGCGCGCCAGGAAGACGCGCGGGTCGTCCCGGTTCTCGATGCGGTCATCAGCGACGGCTTTAATGCGAGGACGTTCCCAGTTGGTCTTGCCCATCATCTTCAGCATTGCTGGACGGCCGAACATCTCGAAAGCGACCATGGAGCTGACCGGGTTGCCCGGCAGGCCGATGTGCGGGATGCGGCGCTCGCCGTCGTAGAAGCAGCCGAAGGCGAGCGGCTTGCCCGGCTTCATGGCGACCGTCCAGAAGTCGATCTCGCCTTCTTTGGCCAGTACGTCTTTGACCACGTCGTAGTCGCCGCGCGAGACGCCCGCGGAGGTGATGATCATGTCGGCGATCATGGCCGCGTGCACCTTCTGCGTCAGCGCCTCGATCGTGTCCTGCGCGATGCCGAGCATCATCGGTGCGCCGCCGTAGCGGCGCACCATGGCGGCGATGCTGTAGGCGTTGCTGTCGTAGATGCGGCCGGGCTGGCGCGGCTCGCCCAACTCCAGCAGCTCGTCGCCGGTCGAGAGCACTGCGACGACGGGCCGCCGGATGACCGTGGCCTGAGGCAGGCCCAGCGAGGCTATGACGCCGATCTCGGAAGGGCGCAGCACAGTCCCGGATGGCACGACCAGCTGGCCTTCCTTGATGTCCTCGCCGGCGGCGCGGACGGAGGAACCGGGACGGACTTCCTTGAAGATGCGAACCGTCGCCTGCATCTCCCGGGTGCCCTGCGGCGGCTTCTCGAACGGCTCGTCCGTCTCCTCGAAGGGCACGACGGCGTCGGCGCCCTTGGGGATGGGCGCGCCGGTCATGATACGGACGGCGCTCCCCTTGCCGACCTTGCCTTCGAACTGGTAGCCCGCTGCTACTTCGCCGATGACCTGCAGGCTGACGGGTGTCTCAGGTGTAGCGCCAACGGTATCGGCGGCGCGGACGGCGTAACCGTCCATGGCGGTGTTATCGAGCGGCGGTATGTTGAAGCCGGCGACCACGTCCTCCGCCAGGACCTGGCCCAGCGCGTCGATTAGCGCCCGCTCTTCTGTCGGCAAGACATCGACGTAGCTGATGATGCGCTCGAGGGCTTCCTCGATGCTAATCACAGCTGCACCCCGAGCGCTTTGGTCCGCCGGCTGTGCTCAACCGAGCTTGACGACCAGGCAGGTGGTGGTGCGTTGTACGCCATCGACCCTCTGGACACCGCTGGTGATAGCATCGCCCAGCTTGTCCAGGTCGTCAGCTTCCAGGAGCGCAATGACGTCATAGGGACCGGTGACGGCGTCCACGGCCAGGACGTTGGCGTCACCGAAGGTCAGCTTGCGGACTTCCTCCCCCACGGACTTCGCCTTACCCACGGCGGCCTCAATCAGGACATAGGCTCTCATGGCCATCTGCGGTGCTCCCTCCTTACCATGGGTCTACCTGAATCATATTCGGGGGCCCCTGCTTGTCAAGGCGCGTTTCGTTGACGCTAAGTGAGCGCCGGAGACTATAATAGGCGCAATCCCAGGCCGAGACCTTTTTCGTCATGGCGTCCCAGACCGAAGCACTGCAAGAGCTGTCCGCTGCTGCCCGCGGCGAGCTGGCCGGCGCCGCCGATATAGAAGCCCTGGAGGAGTGGCGCCTCGCTTACCTGGGCCGGCGCGGTCGCCTGACGGCGGTCCTGCGCTCCCTCAGTGAGCTCGATATCGAGCAACGCCGCGCCGTTGGCGCCGAGGCCAACCGCCTGAAAGCGGAGCTGGAGGCCGCCTTTGAGGAGCGACGCTATCAGTTGGAGTCGGCGCGGCTGACGTCGCAGATCGAGGAGGGTCGCGTTGATGTCACTCTGCCAGGCCGGCCGGTGCAACTGGGCCGCCTCCACCCCATCACCCAGACTCTGCGCGACGTCCTGCGCTGCTTCGAAGGCATGGGCTTCAACGTCGCGGAGGGCCCCGAGGTGGAGTGGGATTACTACAACTTCGAGGCGCTGCGCATCCCGCGGGATCACCCGGCGCGCGACATGTGGGCCACCATGTGGGTGGACTACGAGCGCGACGGCGAACGCCCAATGCTGCTGCGCACCCACACCTCGCCCAATCAGATTCGCTATATGGAGAAGCACGAACCGCCGATCCGGGTCTGCGTGCCGGGGAAGGTCTACCGCTTCGAGGCCACAGACCAAACACACGACTGGATGCATACGCAGGTGGAAGGCCTGGCCGTGGACGAAGGCATCTCGCTGGCCGATCTCAAGGGCACGCTGGCGGAGTTCGCACAGCGCATGTTCGGCCGCGAGCGCAAGACGTTCTTCCACTGCGACTACTTCCCGTTCACAGAGCCCAGCCTGGGCATGCTGATGGACTGCGTAGTCTGCAAGGGCGAGGGCCGGGTCAACGGCCAGCCCTGCACCACCTGTCGCGAAAGCGGCTGGATCGAGATCCTGGGCTCCGGCATGGTGCACCCGGAGATCATCGCCAACGTTGGCTACGACCCGGAACGTTACACTGGCTTCGCCTGGGGCGTAGGCATCGAGCGGATCGCCATGCTGCGCTACGGCATCGACGACATTCGCCTCTTCTATGCCAACGACCTGCGCTTCCTGGAGCAATTCTAACCGGCCATGCGTGTCCCGCTGAAATGGCTGTCTGACTACGTCGATATCACGCTGCCCGTCAAAGAGCTGGCGGAGCGTCTGACCATTGCCGGCATGGAGGTCGCCGAGATCATCCAGATCGGCGGCAACTGGGACGGCGTGCGGGTCGCGGAGGTGGTTGACGTGCAGCAGCACCCTAACGCCGATCGCTTGAAGCTGGCCACTGTCGACCTTGGCGGTGACCGCCAGACGGTTGTCTGCGGTGCTCCCAACGTCGCGGTGGGCCAGAAGGTGGCGTTCGCGCCGGAAGGCACTTCGCTCATCGACGCTCACAGCGGCAAAGAGGCCGTTCTCAAGCGCGCCGTCATCCGCGGCGTGGAGTCGGCGGGGATGATCTGCTCGGAGCGCGAGCTCGGCATCTCTGAGCAGCACGAAGGCATCCTGGTGCTGCCGGAGGCGGCGTCCGTCGGCGAGCCGCTCTCGTCCGTCATCGGCGAGACCGTGTTCGACTTCGACCTGCGGGCCAACCGGCCGGACGCGGCCTCGGTGCTCGGCATCGCCCGCGAGGTGAGCGCGCTGGAAAGCGAGCCGGTGCGCGAGCCCGAGCTGGACTACCCGGAAGCCGGCAAGCCGATCGAAGGCAGGGTTCAGGTCACGATAGAGGACCCGGAGCTTTGCCCGCGTTACTGCGGCGCCCTGATCGAGGGCGTGAAGATCGGCCCTTCGCCAGCCTGGATGCAGGAAAGACTCTCAGCGGCTGGACTGCGTCCGATCAACAACGTCGTCGACATAACGAACTACGTGATGCTGGAACTGGGTCAGCCGCTGCACGCCTTCGATTTGGCGAAGCTCAAGGGTGGCCGCATCATCGTGCGGCGGGCGCGGGAGGGTGAAGGCCTGACGCTGCTCGATGGCAGCAAGGTCGAGCTGAAGCCTGACATGCTGGTCATCGCCGATGCGGAGTCGCCAGTGGCGGTCGCAGGGGTGATGGGCGGCGCCAACTCCGAGGTGGACGATGGCACGACCACGATCCTGCTGGAGTCGGCCAACTTCAGCGGGCCGGGCATCCGTCACACCTCGCAGGCGCTCAAGGTGCGCACCGAGTCCTCCAACCGCTTCGAGAAGGGGATCAGCCGCCAGATGCCGATCATCGCGGCGCAGCGGGCCGTTCGGCTGATGGTAGAGCTGGCCGATAGCAAGGCAGCCAAAGGCATCATCGATGTCTTTCCCGGCAAAGAGAAGGACGTGCGGGTCACGGTGACCCAGGAGCGCCTGGAGCGCGTGCTCGGCATGAAGCTGCAGCCCTCACAGGTGCGCCAAGCCCTAGGGTTGCTCGGGTTTGGTGTGCGGCACGTGCCGCCGGGCCGCTTCGTGGTGCGCGTCCCTTATTGGCGCACCGACATCCACATCGCCGACGACGTGGCGGAGGAGCTGGCGCGCATCTTCGGCTACGACCGCATCCCGATGTCCCGGCTGCGCGGCGAGATCCCGGCCGGCGAGACGCAGCCGCTGCGAGAGCTGCGGGAGCGTATCCACGATGTGCTAACCGCCACCGGCCTGCAGGAGATAATCACCTACCCGCTGACCAATGAAGAGACGCTGGCGAAAGTCGTTGGAGCAGCGAGCCTGCGCGAAGGGCCGCCTATGCGCTTGCACAACCCGATGAGCCGCGAGATGGAGTGCCTGCGCACCACACTGCGTCACGGCCTACTGCAGACGCTCGGCCGCAATCAACGTCTCCGCCCGGGCATGCTGGCGCTGTTCGAGACAGCGCGGGTCTTCCTCTCCCATCCGGATGACCTGCCGCTGGAGAAAGAGGAGCTCTGCGGCGTGGTCAGCGGCGACCGGCTAGACCGCTGGGGCCAGCCCTCCGGCGAGCCAGCCGATCTCTTCGACGCGATAGGCTACCTGAACGCGCTGTTCGAGCGGCTCGGCGTCAAAGCGGCCTACGAGCCCACGACTGATGCCGCGCTGTTGCCCGGGCGGGCCGCGGTAATCAGTGCCGGCGATTGGCGCCTGGGCGTCGTTGGTCAGGTGCACCCCGGCGTCGCGGCGCAGTTCGACATTGAGCGCGAGGTCTTCCTCTTCGAGCTGGACCTGGAGGCGCTGCTGGCCAAACAGGCGCCGCTGCGGCGCTACCGGCCCGTGGTGCGCTTCCCGGCGCTGCAGCAGGACCTGGCGGTGACCGTGGACGAGGCTGTGCCGGCCGGCCAGGTGAAGGCACTTATAGAGGCCTCCCAGCTGGTGCAAAGGG
>DASRHH010000030.1:0-4357 GCA_035650635.1 Dehalococcoidia bacterium
GCTCTCCGGCGCGGTGACCAGCTGCACGGCGGCTCCGGCCAGCTGCACGCGCACGCCCCGCGGCTGGCAATCAGCGGATAGCTCCTCCAACGCCTGCGCCACCTCTTCCAGGCTACGGTCGGTGATACGGGAGAGGGTCGCCAGCGGAACGGGCGAATCGGCGACGAAGAGTATGCTCTCCAGCAGGATTTTCAGTTCCGGCGCGTCCATGCTGCTACGCCTGGTTGGGGCCGATGCCGGCTTCAGCGGAGGGCGGCGTCAGTTTGTCCAGGGCATCTCCCAGGCGCTGGCCGCTGGTCACGCGGATACGCGAGGCGGGGTCCAGGTGGACGCCAAGCTCCTGTAGCAGGAGCGAGTCCAGGGCTGCGACGGCGGCATCGCGGATCTGCGCCGGCGCAGCCTCCGGATCAACGACAAGGTTGGCCTCGACGGCGATGGTGCCCTTGCCGGAGTCGAGCTGGACGTCGGCGGAGAGGACGTCCGGCAGCTGTAGCAACGCCCCGGCCAGGTGCTGGGAGGTCGCCTCGCGCGGCACCACCAGGGTGGCGCCACGGCCAGTCACCGCCAGATCATCAGAGACGGACTCCGGCGAGATCTCCAGCAGCACGACCAGCAACGCCAGCACCATGCCCAACAGCGCCGCGAAGGTGATGATCAGGCGCTCGGAGCCGCCGTTGTGATCGCTCAGGAAGGTCGAGAGGTCCGCCACGCGGCTGCTGAGCTGGCTGCTATCCGCCCAGAGCAGGAAGCTCAGGGCGGCCATCGCCACAATCAGCACGAGGGCCAGACCGATGATTAGGACGCGGTTAACCTGGTTCAAGCGACACCTTTGTTCCGGCCCGGCGGGCCGGTTTCGACAAGATATAACGCGTTTGAGGCGCTAGCGTTAAACGCTAAGCGCGGACGCCGGCCACTCCCTCGTAATCCTTGAGGAAGCGCTCCATGCCGATATCAGTGAGCGGGTGCTTGAACATCGCCTTGAACACCGAGGTGGGCATGGTGGAGATGTCAGCGCCGGCCTTGGCGGACTCGATGATATGCAGCGGGTGGCGCAGGCTGGCGGCCAGCACCTTGGTCTGGATGCCATGGATCTTGAATATCTCCGCCGTGTCCCGCACGACCTGCATGCCGTCATGGCTGATATCGTCCAGCCGGCCGACGAACGGACTGACGTAGCTGGCGCCGGCCCGAGCAGCCAGCAAGGCCTGGTTCGGCGTGAAGATGAGGGTAGTGTTGATCTTGATGCCTTCGCGCGCGCAGCGGTAGATCGCCTCCAGGCCGTCCTCATTGATCGCGATCTTGACGACGACGTTGGGGTGCCAGCCGGCGATACGGCGCGCTTCGTCCATCAGGCCATCGACCGTGGGGGAGACGCATTCCGCCGAGATCGGCCCATCGATGATCGAGCAGATTTCGCGCACCACGTCAGCGTAATCGCGCTGGTTAGCGGCCTTCGCGTAGAGCGAGGGGTTAGTGGTGATTCCGGAAATTACGCCGAAACGGGCGGCTTCCTTGATCTCGTCAACGTTAGCGGTATCCAACCAAAGCTGCATGAGACCCCACCTCCAGCTATAAGGATAGCACTTTACGAAAGCTCTCTACGAGCCGGTGGCCGCGACTTCAGCGCCTTCGGCCAGCAATGAGCGTGCCTGTGCACGGGCGTACGCCGCTTGCATGAAGCCCAGGAAGAGCGGATGCGGCCGGCTGGGCCGCGAAAGGAACTCCGGGTGGAACTGCGACCCCACCATCCAGGGATGGTCCCGCAGCTCGCAGATCTCCACCAGCTCGCCGGAGGGCGAGGTGCCTGCGGCCACCAGCCCGGCGGCGTCCATCTGCTCGCGGTACTGGTTGTTGAACTCGTAGCGGTGGCGGTGCCGCTCGATGGTCTGGTCGGTCCCGTAGACCGCGCGGGCGTGCGTGCCTTCCACCAGGTGGCAGGGGTACTCCCCCAGGCGCATGGTGCCGCCCTTGTCCTCGATACCCAGCTGCTCAGAGAGCAGGCTGATCACGGGATAAGGCGTGTCCGGCGCAAACTCCGTAGAGTTGGCGGCCGGCGACTCGAACAGCTCACGAGCGAAGTCGACCACCATCACCTGCATGCCAAGGCAGAGGCCCAGGTAAGGCACCAGCCTCTCGCGGGCGTAGCCGGCGGCTCGAATCTTGCCCTCGATGCCACGCTCGCCGAAACCGCCCGGCACCACGATGCCATCGGCCCCGGCCAACAGGTCTTCGCCGCCCTCGCGCTCGATGTCCTCGGACTGGATCCAGCGGATGTGGACCCCGGCGTTAAGCTGGACGGCGGCGTGGATCAGCGCTTCCTTCACCGAGAGGTAGGCGTCCGGCAACTCGACGTACTTGCCGACGAGCGCCACGTCGATAATCGTTTGCGGGTTCTTCAGCCGCTCCACCCAGAGCTGCCAATCCTTGAGGTCGCGGCCCTGGGCCTGCAGCCCCAGGCGATCGACTATGTAATCGCCGAGGCCAGCGTCCTCCAGGGCGCCCGGCACCTCGTAGATGGTCGGCATGGTCAGCAAGGGCACGACCGCCTGCTCCGGCACGTCGCAGAACAGCGAGATCTTGGCGCGCAGGTCGTCCTGGACGGGCTTGTCGCTGCGGCAGACGATGACGTCCGGCTGGATGCCAATGCTGCGCAGCTCGCGAACGCTGTGCTGGGTGGGCTTCGTCTTCAGCTCGCCGGTGGTGCCGATAAACGGCAGCAGCGTGACGTGGATGGAGAGGGTGTCCTGCCGCCCCTCCTCGTTGCGCATCTGGCGGATCGCCTCCAGGAACGGCTGACCCTCTATGTCGCCGACGGTGCCGCCAACCTCGATGATCACGACCTCGGCGCCGCTCTCACGGCCGTTAGTGCGGATGCGCGCCTTGATCTCGTCGGTGACGTGCGGGATGGGCTGGATGGTGCGGCCCAGATAGTCGCCGCGACGCTCCTTGGCGATGACGGCCTGGTAGATCTGGCCGGTGGTGACGGAGCTGCTGCGGGTGAGGTCCTGCTCCAGGAAGCGCTCGTAATGCCCGAGATCAAGGTCGGTCTCGGCGCCGTCGCGGGTGACGTAAACCTCCCCATGTTGGTAGGGGGACATGGTGCCCGGGTCGACGTTGAGGTAGGGGTCGAGCTTCTGGATGACGACGCTGACGCCGCGGGACTTGAGGATTTTGCCGATGGAGGCGGTGGTGATGCCTTTCCCTACGGAACTAACAACCCCACCGGTAACAAAGATGTACTTTAACGGCACTATCCTAAGGTATAACGCCTTTCCCAGCGAGCGTCAACAGGGATGCTTGCGGCGCCGGCGGGCAGCGTGTGTATACTGATTTCATGAGCACCGAACCCGAAGTCAGCACCCTTCCCAACGGCCTGCGCGTCGTCACCACGCCCGTCCCTCCCGCCCAATCCGTCAGCGTCAACGTCTTCGTCGGCGTCGGCTCGCGCTCGGAAAACGAGCGCGTCAAGGGGGTGGCGCACTTCCTGGAGCACATGCTGTTCAAGGGGACGGAGCGCCGGCCTTCGGCGATCGTTATCGCCGAAGCTATCGAGGGCGCCGGCGGCGTGCTCAACGCCTATACCGCCAAGGAGGTCACCTGCTACTGGAACCACGTGCCCTTCGACCGGCTGGAGCTGGCGATCGACGTGCTCTCCGACATGGTCTACAACTCCGTCTTCGACGCCGAAGAGCTGGAACGCGAGCGCTCCGTGGTGCAGCAGGAGATCAAGCGCAGCAAGGACCAGCCCGGCGCCTGGACCGGCGAGCTGCTGATCCGCGCCCTCTACGGCGACCACCCGCTGGGCTGGTCGACCGCCGGCGACGAAGAGACCGTGGCCGGCCTGATGCGCGACCACTTCATCTCCTGGACGGGCAGCTGGTACACCGCCGATAACCTGGTGCTCTCGGTTGCGGGAAACACGACGCACGACGAAGTTGTCGGCCTGGCATCCCGCTATTTCACCGGCAACGGTGCCAACGACGGTCTGAGCTTCCGCCCCGTCGACGGCAACCTGCCGGCGCAACGCCTGGTCTACGACGAGCGGCCGCTGGCGCAGTCCAACCTGGCGCTGGGCATGCCCGGCCTCTCCCGCAGCGACCCCGACCGCTACATCCTGATGATCCTCAACTCCTTGCTGGGCCGCGGTATGAGCTCGCGGCTGTTCAAGGAGGTGCGGGAGCGCCGAGGCCTGGCCTACGCCGTTGGCTCATCGATGCACCGTCACGCCGATACTGGCGCCTTCGCAGTCAATGCCGGCGTCTCACCTGAACACCTGGAGGAGGCCGTACAGGTCATCATCCAGGAGCTGGAGAAGCTAACCCGCGAGCCTGTGGGCGAAGAGGAATTGACCAAGGCG
>DASRHH010000031.1:0-8038 GCA_035650635.1 Dehalococcoidia bacterium
CTTGTTGGTCTGCAGGTGGCCCACCAGATGCCAGGTGACGTCCAGGTCGTCCAGTTCCTGCAGCTTTTCGGCGGCCTCTTGCACCCGGTTTTCGCCGATATCGCGGAAGCCGGCGGCGGCCGCCTCCCGAATCATAGACGCCGGGAACGTCTTGCTGATAGCGACGACGCGTACCTCTTGCGGGTTCCGTCCGGCGCGCTCGCAGGCCGCGGCGACCTGCGACAGGACCTCCTGCGCGCGTTCCGCGATGCTTGCGGTCTTCATTCTGTCCTCAGTATAGCAGCGTGTATAATCGGACGTAATCGAGCCTCGATCCACTGTCGTTCCCTCTCATGACTGCCGCACCCGATTCCCGCGACTTCATCTGCCAGGGCTGGCAATACGATCCCGTGATGCGCCAGCTGCGCGTCTACGCGCAGGAAAAGCGCAACACCTGGAGCGCCGAGCCCCTGTCAGAGGTGCAGCTAGCTGACGTCAAGCGGATCGTCTGGCACCGTTGGTCGCAGCAGCCGGGCCGCCCGCACCACGGCGGCGACATCCTGCCGCAATCGCTCTCGCGCATCGTCGTTGCGTTTGCGGACGGCCGCGAGCTAACGCTGGACGAAAACGACCGCGAGTGCGCCGAGAAGCTGGCAAACCTTCTGGCGACCGAGTCGAGGGTGCAGCTGGAGACGGCAGGCGCGCCGAGCGCCGGCCCCAGCACTCTGCCGCAGCGCGATGCGCAGGGCCGCTATCGCAGCCTGGTCGGCAAGACGGAGACGGCGCTGGACATGGCGATGCGCGAGATCGACGTCAATGCCCATCGCTTTCCCCTTCGCCGCAGCCGCCAGCGCATCCCCTTCAGCGAAGTGCGGCACCTGGCGCTGGAGTACAGCGTCAAGCTACCGTTCGAGGAGTACGCGCTGGTGGCGGCCTACGGGCCGGAGGAGCAGCGGCTGCCGGTCATCGTCTACCGCGGCTGGGAGGGCTGGGCCGACGCCGAGGAGTGGCGCCGCTTCGCGCAGGAGCTGGCGTCAGAGCTGGGGGTGCAGCTGACTTCCGCCCGCCTGCCGGAGGGCTAGCTTCAGCCACAGCGGCTGAAGCCGCAGCTGCGGCAGAGCAGGCAGCCCTCCTGGTAGACCAGGAGGGTGCCGCAGTCCGGGCAGCCCATGCCGGTCACGTCGCCGCCGGGGCCCTTCGATGCGCTAGCTTCCAAGGCCGAAGCTTCCTCAGCCGCCGTCTCCGGTGAGAACTTCAGCTCCAGCCAGCGGAAGATGTAGTCCACCAGCGAGGTCGCCCAGGGGATCTGCGGGTTGTTGGTGCGGCCGTAAGGCTCAAAGCGGCTGTTCTTCAGCTTGCGCACCAGGTCCGCGATTGGGACGCCGTACTGCAGCGTCACCGACGTCAGCTGGGCCACCGTGTCCATGAGGCCTGAGACGGCCGAGCCCTCCTTCGCGATCTTGACGAATATCTCACCGGGGCGGCCGTCCGCGTAGAGGCCGACCGTGATGTAGCCTTCGTGGTCGCCGACCTGGAACTTGTGGGTGAGCGACTGCCTTTCGTCGGGTAGGTGCTCGCGATAGGGGCGCGGCCGCTCGAGGGAGGCGATGCGGCCCGCGATCTGCCGCAGGCCGGCGTCCGTCTCCTGCTCCGGCCCCTTCTCGTTGGCGATGGCGTGGGAGAGCACTGAGTGCTCGCGGGAGCCCTCTCGGTAGACGGTGATGCCCTTGCAGCCCTCGCGATAGGCCAGCCAGTAAGCCTCAGAGACGTCGTTCTCCGTCGCGTTGGCGGCGAAGTTGATCGTCTTGGAAACGGCGTTGTCGGTGTGGCGCTGAAATGCCGCCTGCATGCGTACGTGCCACTCCGGCGCGATGTCCGGCGCCGTCACGAAAAGACGCTTCACCTGCTCCGGCACCTCCGGCCGCTCGCGCAGGCTGCCGCCGGCCGCCAGGAAGTCGATAAGCTCTTCGCTGTAGAAGCGCTGCCGCCGCGCTAGCTCCAGGAAGCGCTGGTTTACCTCCGTCAGCTGCGTCAGCTTGGTGGGGTCGTCCGGGTCCAGGTAGTGCTGCCGCGTGTAGGCCAGCGAGAACACCGGCTCGATGCCCGATGAGCAGTCGGCGATGATCGAGATCGTGCCGGTGGGAGCGACGGTGGTGCGCGTTGCGTTGCGATAGGGCCGGTCCGGGTAATGTCGCGACGACTGCCAGGCCTCGTAGGTGCCCCGTTCCTCTGCCAGCCGCAGCGAGGCCTCGTTGGCCTTCTCCTGCAGGAAGCGCATGACCTCTTCGCCCAGCGCTAGCGCCTCAGCGGAGTCATAGGGCAGGCTGAGGTCGATCAGGGTGTCGTGCCAGCCCATGACGCCCAAGCCGATCTTGCGGGTGGCGCGGGTGGCGGCCTCGATCTCCGGCACCGGGTAGCGGTTCATCTCAATGACGTTGTCCAGAAAGCGCACACAGTCCGGGATCGCCTGTGCCAGGCGCTCCCAGTCCAGCCGTGCGTGGCTGCGGTTGCGCTTGACGAAACGCGAGAGGTTGAGCGAGCCCAGGTTGCAGGACTCGTAGGGCAGCAGCGGCTGCTCGCCGCAGGGGTTGGTCGCCTCGATCGCGCCCAGCTGCGGCGTCGGGTTGTCGCGGTTGATGCGGTCAAGGAAGACGATGCCCGGGTCGCCGTTGCGCCAGGCATTGCTGACGATCAGCTCGAACACCTCGCGGGCCCTATGCCGTCCGACCGAGAGGCCAGTGCGCGGGTTCACAAGGTCGTACTCCGAGTCGCTCTCGACGGCGCGCATGAACTCTTCGGTCACGGCCACCGAGATATTGAAGTTGGTCAGCGTCACCATGTCGCTCTTGAGGGTGATGAACGTCTCGATGTCCGGGTGGCTGACCGCCAGCATGCCCATATTGGCGCCGCGACGGGTGCCGCCCTGTTTGATCGCTTCGGTGGCGGCGTCGAACACCTTGAGGAAGGAGACGGGGCCGGACGCGACCCCGGCTGTCGACTGCACGAGGTCGCCTTCGGGCCGCAGCCGCGAAAAGGAGAAGCCGGTGCCCCCGCCGGACTGGTGGATGAGCGCCGTGTCCTTGATCGCCTCGAAGATGGCGCCAATGCTGTCGCCGACAGGCAGGACGAAACAGGCGGAAAGTTGTTGCAGCTCCCGTCCGGCGTTCATCAGGGTCGGCGAGTTGGGGAGGAACTCCAGCGCCGCCATCAGCTGGTAGAAGCGCTCTTCCCAACGAGCTCGCTCGGCCGACAGACCAGCTGGGGCGAACTCTGTTTCCGCCTCCGCGATGTTCGCGGCTACGCGCCGGAACATCTGCTCCGGCGTCTCCACAACGCGTCCCTGCTGGTCGCGCGCCAGATAGCGCCGCTCTAGTACGACACGCGCGTTATCGGAAAGGGCTGCGTCGGCTTGGGCCATCAGATAGCTCCACAGGACAGTATAGCACCCCTGTTCTGATGCCTCAGCGGGTTGAGGGTGCTAGGAGGGGACGGGGCCCTGGCGACCGCCAGTCACGGGCATGAGACCCTCGCGGCTGTTGATCTGCCAGATGCCGACCCGGTTCTTGCCAGCTGACTTGGCCCAGTACATAGCCGCATCGGCGCCGTAGATCAGCTTGTCCACGGAATCGGCGGTCTCCGGGTAGCTGGCCACGCCAAGGCTGACGGTGACGCTCTGGCCGTTAGCCTGCAGGCGCGTCTCCGCGGAGGCCCTGATCTCTTCAGCGATCATGGCGGCCTCGCGAGAGCTCTTGCCGTAGAGGATCACGGCGAACTCGTCGCCGCCGTAGCGATAGGCGTCCTCGCTCTCCATGAGGTCGTCGATGGCCAGAGAGAGCAATTTCAGGATATCGTCACCAGCCTGGTGGCCCAGGTTGTCGTTGACGCGCTTGAACTCGTCGATGTCCAGCATGACGAGGCCGACCTGGTTGCCTTCCTCCTCTGCTTTGATAACGAGTTGCCGGACGCGCTCCTGAAAGGCGCGGTGGTTGCGCAGGCCGGTCAGGCCGTCGCTGGTGGCCTTGGTGCGGGCGTCCATCAGCTCACGGTTGCGGTCCTGCAGCTCCACGTAGGAGCGGCGCAGCTCTTCGGTGCGCTCGTGCACCTTCTGCTCCAGCGTGCGATTGAGGTCCTCGATAGCCTGGCGCTCGCGGGCGATCTCCTGGTTCAGGTGGACCATCTCTTCCTCTTGTAGCTTGCGCTCCGAGATGTCTTGAACCATGGCGATGGCGTAAAGGAAATTGCCGTTTTGGTCGCGAATGATAGTGGCAGTGCGCGTGGCCCAGAATATCTCCTTGGTCTTCTTGTAGAAGCGCTTCTCGCCACTGCTGGGAGGCCCCATGCCTTCGAAGGACAGGCGGCTCATTTCGGCCTGGGTCTCGGCCTCCTCTGGGTGGGTGATATCGATGATCGTCAGCGCCTTCAGCTCCTCCCGCGTGTAGCCCAGCATCTCGCAGAACTTGTTGTTGACGTCCAGGAAGCGGAAGTCGCGCCCGACGATGGAGATGCCGAGTGGGCTCTCCTCGAAGAGGCGCCGGAAGCGCTCCTCGCTCTCTCGCAGGGCCTCTTCGGTGCGTTTGCGCTCAGTGATATCGGAGACGACACCATCGATACGCACGACCTTGCCGGTCTCGTCGATGATCGGCTTGATGTGCCGGTCCACCCAGATGATCTCTCCATCGGGCCGAAGAATACGGTACTCCAGCGAATTGTGGGCACTTTCGTTCGCCAAGCGCTCGAGACTTTCGTCTATTCGATGGATATCTGCCGGATGGACGACGCGCCGCCAGGCGTGCGGGTCTTTGTAGAAGTCCTCTTGGGAGATGCCGTAGATATGCTCGCAGGCCGGAGAGACGTACAGAACCTCGTGGTTGTTGGCGGGATCTGTGGAGAAGAAGACCTTGTCCAGGCTTTCTAAGATGTTCTGCATCTGCTGGCGGGTGTCTTCCAGCTCCTGTTGGGCCCGCTTTAGCTCGGTGACGTCG
This sequence comes from Dehalococcoidia bacterium, assembly GCA_035650635.1. GTDB lineage: Bacteria > Chloroflexota > Dehalococcoidia > SM23-28-2 > DASRHH01 > DASRHH01. Next base: position 4,962 of record DASRHH010000031.1, read on the forward strand.
AAGGCGATGCCCCACACCTCCTCTATGGTTCCATCGGCGGCCTTCACGGGCGAGAAGTGAGTCTCCAGCAGAGCGCCGTTCAAGTCGATTACGGAGGTAAACTCTTCCCCGCTGAGAGAGCGACGTCCAGCCTCAGGGATTTGGGGGTGGCCCTCAAAGAGATCGAATATGGATTTTCCAATCACGTCTGCCGGCCGGAAGCCTATTGATTCCAGTCCTTTGCCCTCCGCAAGAGTCACCGCGCCTCTAGCATCGAACGAGTAAAGGATGATAGGCAAGGTCTGCACCATCACCCGCAATCGGGATTCCGTCTCCTCCAGCGTTCGCTTAATACGCTGGCTCTCGCTGACATCTGACATGATGCCGCTGAAGATGATGTGGCCGCGCTGATCCGTATCTATCTGTATGGAGTCCGAGACGGTACGGAGATTGCCGTCAGCGGCGCGGAACATGTACTGCATCCGCATGCGGTTGCCGGTTTCGGCACCGCTTTCCAGCGTCGGGCGCATGCGCAGGCGGTCTTCCGCGGAGATTAGCTCGCGCCAGAAGTACGGCCGGCTGAGCAGGTCTTCCGGGGCGTAACCGTAGTCACGGATGGCGTTGCTGACGAAGAGCAGTTTGGAGTCCGTGCGGTCGTAGATATAGACGACTTCCGGCAGGTTATCCAGCAGGACTTCCGGCCGGATGGCGCTGGCTTTGGTCTTGGAAAAGAGGCCCTTGGCGGTGGAATTCGCGGCCTTTTTCTGTCGGTTGTTATCGTTCGATTTTTGGCTAGCGACCATAAAGCAAAGGCCCCTCCCGGCAAGGCTAATGATAGGACGCCGTGCCCAGGGGCCTGTTACAGGAAAGTAAAGTGCGCCAGATAGCGAGAGGCGCAGGACTAAGCCTGCGCCTCTCGCCAGCCGAAAGGAGAGTCTGAGTGTCTTAGCTACACCCGCTTGTGGTGCCGCAGTTATCGCAGCAGTAGCAGGTGCCGCGGCGCACCATGATCCAACCGCAGTTGGAGCATGGCGGCGCGTCACTCTGGCCGGCAGCGGGTCTGTCCACCGGCGTCAGTTCAATGCTGCCGCCGGCAATGGGACGGTTGTATTCCTCCTGCATCAGCCGCGCTTTGACGGCGGGGCTGAGAATGCCGTACTCCGCCTTCTCGTCCTCGCTGAGGAACTGCGAGGCCAACCAGCGGAAGATGTAGTCGACGATCGATTGAGCGACCGGTATCTCGCCGTTCTCCGTGCGGCCGGACGGCTCGAAGCGCATGTGGCTGAACTTGTTCACCAGGTCCGGCAGAGGCACGCCATATTGCAGCGCCAGCGAGATCGATGTAGCGAAGGCGTCGACCATACCGGAGATCGTGGAGCCCTCCTTGGCCATGGTGATGAAGATCTCGCCGGGGGATCCGTCCTCGTAGAGGCCGGCCGTGATATAACCTTCGTGGCCCTCGATGGAGAACTTGTGGGTGAGCGATTGCCGCGTGTCCGGCAGGCGCCGCCGAACGGGGTGAGCGTCAATAGCAGCGTCCTTCGCTGTCCCGTCCTCCTCTTTGCTGGAGAGCGGCTGCGCCCGCTTGGAGCCGTCGCGGTAGATGGCGAGCGCCTTGAGGCCGTTGCTCCAGCCCTCCGTGTACGCCTGCTCGATGTCCTCTACGGTGGCGTCCTCCGGCAGGTTGACCGTCTTGCTGATGGCGCCGGAGACGAACGGCTGGACAGCGCCCATCATGCGGATGTGGCCCAACCAGTGGATGGTGCGGCTGCCGTTGGCGGCCTTGAAGGCGCAATCGAAGACCGGCAGATGCTCTTCGTGCAGGCCGGGCGCGCCCTCGATGGTGCCCGTCTCGTCCAGGTAGGCGATGATCGAGTCGCGTTCGGCGTCGCTGTAGCCCAGGCGCTGCAGTGCCAGCGGCACCGTGCCGTTGACGATCTTCATGACGCCGCCGCCGACCAACGTCTTGTACTTGATTAGCGCGATGTCTGGCTCGATGCCGGTGGTGTCGCAGTCCATCATGAAGCTGATGGTGCCGGTGGGCGCGATCACCGAGGCCTGGGCGTTGCGATAGCCGCATTCCTCGCCGAGGGCGAGCGCCTCGTCCCAACACTCGCGGGCGGCCGCGCGGATCGGCTCGACGCCGTCCGCCGTGCCCAGCGCGTAGGCGGCGTCCCGGTGCTTGCCGATGACCCGCAGCATCGGCTCGCGGTTGACCGCGTAGCCGCTGAAGGGGCCCATGCGCGCCGCGACGCGCGCCGAGGTGGCGTAGGCGTGGCCGGTCATGACGGCGCTGATCGCGCCGGCGTAAGCGCGGCCGGCGTCCGAGTCGTAGGGCAGGCCGAGCGACATCAGGAGGGCGCCCAGGTTGGAGAAGCCGAGACCGAGCTGGCGGAACGCCTCCGCGTTGGCCGCGATCTTCTCCGTCGGGTAGCTGGAGTTGGAGACGATGATCTCCTGCGCCAGGATCGTGATCGCTACGGCCTGGCGGAACGCCTCGATGTCGAAGCGAGCCTGTCCTGAGCTTGCCGAAGGATCCTCGTTGAGGAACTTCATCAGGTTGAGCGATGCCAGATTGCAGGCGCTGTCGTCCAGGTGCATGTACTCGGAGCAGGGGTTGGAGGCGTTGATGCGGCCGGTGTTGGCGGCTGTGTGCCAGTCGTTGATGATGGTGTCGAACTGCATGCCGGGGTCGGCGCATTCCCAGGCGGCCTGCGATATCTGTCGCATCAGGTCGCGTGCCTTGAGGGTCTTGTAGACAGAGCCATCCTTGACGTTGAGCAGCTGCCAGTCGCCATCGTCCAGGACGGACTGCATGAACTCATCGGTCACGCGCACCGAGTTGTTGGCGTTCTGGTACTGGATGCCGATCCAGGCCTCGCCGTTGAGCGAGACGTCCCAGCCGGCGTCTCCCAGGTCGTAGGCCTTGCGCTCCTCCTTGGCCTTGCACCAGATGAACTCTTCGACATCCGGGTGATGGGCGTTGAGGATGACCATCTTGGCCGCGCGACGCGTCTTGCCGCCGGACTTGATGGTGCCGGCGATGGAGTCGATCCTCGACTGGTGTAAGACCGAGGGGATGATCTTCAAGGGCGGCT
>DASRHH010000032.1:0-13389 GCA_035650635.1 Dehalococcoidia bacterium
CCGGGGTTGGGCTGCGGATCCTGCTCTTCTTGCATATGCCCCGCCACCCCCTACGCGAAGTGCGTCGCGATCAGCTCATCCATGACGCCGGCCATGTAGCGCACCATTGAGATGGCGCTGCCGTAGTTGAGCCGGGTGGGCCCGGCGATGCTGACCGCACCGTTCAGTCCGGAATCGCCACCGTACGGCATCACCACCAGGCTGAACTCCCGCATGTCCGTCTGGGGGTGCTCCCCGCCGATGATTACCGTGACCACGCCCCGCGGCAGGTCCTGCAGCGGGATGACCCGCGCCAGGTTACGCTCGTCAAACACGTCCAGGAAGTGGATTATCTTCTGGCTGTCCTCGAACTCCGGCTGGCTCAGGACCTCTCGTAGGCCTTGCGTGACGGCTGACGCGTAGTCCGTCTCGTCTTCGCCCGCGACGACCTGCGCCGCCGTCCCCAGGACCTCTCGCTCGAAATCAGCGGCCGTGGCGGCCTTCTGCCGCAGCTGGCGAGCGTTCATGCCGCCGGCCTCCGCCGTCAGGCGCTGCGCCAGCGAAGTGAGGTCGTCCTGGGCCTCGGGGCCGTCGCCGGCCAGCAGTTGCTGGCGCACGCGGCCGGCATCCAGCCCGGCGATCAGCAGTACCGCGGCAGGCTGCATGCGGGTTAGCTCCAGCCAGAGCAAGCGTGCCTGCTCCAACCGGGCCGTGGTCACCACTGCCATGTTGCGGACGCGCCGCGCCAGGATGTTCGCGGCCAGGCGAGACCATTCCTCCAGGTCCCGGCCGGCCCTGACAAACTGGTCCTGGATCTCGCGCCTGGCGGCCTCAGGCGGCTCTCTGGGCGCCACCAGCGTCTCCACATAGTAACGGTAACCCTTATCGAGCGGCACGCGCCCAGCCGACGTGTGCGGCTGTGAGAGGTAGCCGCCCTCCTCCAGGCGCATCATCTCGTTGCGGACGGTGGCCGCGGACAGGGCGATCGGGAAGCCGCGCGCCACCGCCTGCGAAGGCACCGGGTGGGCGCTGCTCACGTACATATCGACGATGTAGCGGAGGATGTTGGAACTGCGTTCGCTAAGCATCAGTTACCCTCGGGTTAGCACTCTCAAGCCTAGAGTGCTAACACTCCTCAAGGGTACATCCGGCCTCTGGGGCTGTCAAGGCAAATGGGAACCTCCTCCACTCATGGTGAGCTTGTCGAACCAGCTGCGGTGCACGCCAGTGTTACCCTGAGCCCTTCGCTGATGCTCAGGATAAGCTCCGCGAAGGGTCTCCGTCTCCCGCGAAGCATGGGCCCTTCGACAGGCTCAGGGCGAGCGCCGCCGGCTGCAAAGGGCTTGTACTGTTGCCCCTATTTTTTGCCCTCTGCTATACTTTTTGCGAACCCTCTCATCGCGCTGATTCGATAAGGAGCCCCATGTCAGAGCAAGAACCCGAGCGGAAGGGCGGGAAAGCGCGCCTGCTTGCCATACTCGCCACTCTCGGCGCCATCATCGGCATAATCACCTTCTGGCGCAGCCGCAGCCGCGAAGAAGAAGAGGCCGAATGAGCGGGCTCTCCTCATAAATGGAGATCATCTGGTACGGACTGTCTTGCTTCCGCCTCCGTGGCAAGGAGGCGACCGTCCTCACAGACCCCTGTCCACCCTCCTCCGGCTATAACCCCGGCAAGCCGACTGCTGACATCGTCACAATCAGCCACCCACACGAGAACCACTCCTATCGTAAGGGCGTAGCCGGCTCGCCGCGCTTCATCGATAGTCCCGGCGAGTACGAGATCGAGGGCGTCTTCATTAGCGGCACCTCGACGTACCACGACAGCAAGCGCGGCAGCGACCGCGGCAACAACATCGCCTTCGTCTTCGAGCAGGAAAATCTCAGCGTCTGCCACCTGGGGGACCTGGGCCACACGCCTACCTCGGCACAGGTCGAAGAGATGGCCGGCGTCGACGTCTTGCTGGTGCCAGTGGGCGGCCACAGCACCATCGACGCTACCGCCGCAGCGGAGGTCGTCGCGCTGCTGGAGCCGAAGCTCGTCATCCCGATGCACTATAAGACGCCTGGGTCCACGCTGGAGCTGGAGCCGCTGGACCGCTTCCTCAAGGAGGTCGGCGTCAGCTCCTACGAGGCGCAGCCCAAGCTCTCCATCACCGCCAGCTCACTGCCGCACGAGATGCAGGTGGTGGTGCTGGACTGCAAGCAATAGCGGCGAAAGCCCACGGCCGATAGCCAGAAGCCCCGGCAAGCCGGGGCTTCGCTCATCGTCGGCTCTGCGACGCTCTAGGGCAGATAGCCCATCGGGTCGACGGGAACGCCGCCGATCCGGATCTCGAAGTGCAGATGCGTGCCGGTGCAGTAGCCGGTGCAGCCGATGACGCCGATACCTTCGCCCTGGGCCACATATTGCCCGGGGCTGACCCAGATGTCCGAGAGGTGGGCGTAGAGGGTCGAGAAGCCGTTCCCGTGGTCGATGATGATGTGATAGCCGTAGCCGTAGCCCAGATAGGCCGTGTAGACGACCTGCCCGGCGGCAGCGGCGACGATCGTTGAGCCTTCGCGGCCGAAGCCATCGATGTCGATGCCGGTATGGCCGCGGCCGTCACCGAACGGCGATGAGATCGGTCCGATGAACGGCCAGATGAAGCCTGCGGAAGCGACGGGTGGCGGTGGCGCAGGCGCAACCGCAACCGGCGGCGCGGGCGGCACGGCAACCGCAACCACCGGCGGCGCCGGGGGGGCAGGTGCAGGCGTGGGCGGAGCGGGTGCAACTGATGCCGGCGGCACGGCACCCGGCAACACCACGGTGGTCCCTACGGAGACCTTGTCCGCGGAGCTGACGCCGTTCGGGCCGTAGTTGACGATGGCGCTGACACTGATCCCAAAATAGTCCGCCACGTCAGCCAGCGTATCGCCGATGACGAGCGTGTAGACAATGCCGTTGATAGCCGGCACCAGCAACTGCTGGCCGACCAGTAACGAGTTGACGTTGCGGCCGACCTCAGGGTTGTTCCAAACCAGGTAATCGGAAGAGACTCCAAAGTTCCTGGAGATCGATGACAATGTATCGCCCGGCTGCACGGTGTAGGTGAAGTACGGCCGCACGGTCACGAGGGTGGAGGCCTGGACAGCAGCCTGCAGCGTCGGGTCGGGCGTGGCCGTAGGGGAAGGCAGCGGGGTTGGCAGCGAGCCAGTCAGCTGGTAGCTGCCACTGGCTGTGTGGAGTACCAGGGGTGGGCGTATATAGCTGGAGTCTGACTCCACGGAGCGCATCGCCTTATCAGGCTCGCCCCGCAGGGAGCCGGTAACGGCGCCTGCTCCGCCGCTGACGCCAAGCAGCATAGAAGAGAAGGCGACTATCAGAATGAGAAGGTGAAGGAAGTGGCGTCGGCGATACTCAACTAGTGAGTGGAGGGTGGGTTGCTTGTAGTGTGATCTCTTGGCCGCAGCGGACGGGTCCCGAGATATTCTCCTTCGAATAGTCTTACCTCCTTTCTGAAGGCTTAGCGCTGTTCAGTTGGGAGAGCCTTGACCCTCCGGACCAGCCTCCTTAGGTTCGGCGGCGAGTAGCAATTGCGGGCATTATACCCCAGGCTGTCAAGGGTTTCCAGTTGACTCGTTATTTTTTTCTCAAGTTGTGGAAAGGTTTAGAGGGCGGGCACACGGGCTCGCCAAAGCGATGGCAACGCCTGGCAATCGGCTGGGAGCGCCTCGGGACGGCGGCTGCCCGCCACCTTCAGACGTCACGCTGGTTGTAGCGCCATAGGCCAGCGCCCGCCGCCACTGCCGCGGCCAGGATGAGCAAGAGCAGCGGGGCTACGGGCAAGCCACCGCCGGACATAGCCTGGGCGGCATGATAGTGTTCGAAGGGCATCAGCCAGAGAACCGGGTCGGGGGCACCGGCGGCCTTGAGGGCTCCGGTGGCCACGTAGAGGACAAGCGTACCGCCGAGAGTGATGCCGCTCAGCCGCGCCTGTTCGTCGATCAGTGTCGCCAGGCCCATGAAAGCGGCCATCAGTGCGCTCGCCAGCAAAAAGGCATTGAGCAGCGCCAGGGCATATCGCTCAGGCGCTGGCGTATGTCCGGCCAGGGCAACGCCGGCCGTGAGCACGGCGAAGACGATCAGGCAAACGATAGCCAGGTTCACCAGGCCGCCCACCAGCCGGGAGAGCAGGAATTGCGACCGCGTAACCGGCAGGCCCAGGACGAAATCCAGAGTTCCCTGCTCAGACTCCTTGCTGATGCTGCTGCCCACGAAGATTCCGGCGTAGATGGCCAGTATCAGAGGCAACCAGGAGAGAAACTCCACCTGCATCCAGCCGTTCAGCGTCGTAATGTCGACATCGCCGATGAGCTTGCGGACCGCCGGCGGATAGGAGCGATAGAGGTCGCCCAGCTCGGACATCGCGCCGATACTGTCGTAGATGAGGACGACGTAGACGGCCATGGCCAGCAGGCCCAGGATCCACCAGACCAAAGACGTCCTGGTGCGCGCGAGCAGGTCACGAATGAGCGTCTTCACCGGGCTCTCCTTCCCTGTAGTAATCCAGGAACACGTCCTCCAACGACGGCTCAGCAATCGAGACGTCGCTCAGGTCACAGTTGCGGAGGAAGGCAAGGAGCGCATTGGCATCGCCGCGCACGCGAAAGGTCATGCGGCCCTCGTGCTGCCAGATGACCTCGGCGTCTTCCAGGCCGACCAGCCGTGGCGGAGGCCCCTGGAAAGCGATCGTCACTTCCTTGTACTTGCGCTCTCGCAGATCCTCCACCGGACTCAACGCCACTAGCTGGCCCCGCCTCAAGATGGCCACGCGATCGCAGATCTGCTCCGCCTCTGACAGGATGTGCGAAGAGAAGAATACGGTCTTGCCCTCTCCGGCAAGCCTGTCCAGCAGCCCCAGAAGCGCCCTCTGCGCCAGCGGATCCAGTCCGCTGGTGGGTTCGTCCAGTATGAGCAGGTCAGGGTCGTGGGCCAACGTCAACACCAACGCGATCTTCTGTCGCATGCCGCGAGAGCACTTCTTGTTCGGCCGGTCCATCTCGACGTCCAGGAGGCTCGCCACTTCAAGGGCTCGTGGCGCCTCCCGCAGTCCCCTGATCTGCATGACGAACGAGAGCAATTCCCGGCCGGTGCTGCCCCCGTAGAGAGCCACCTCGCCCGGCAGGTAACCGACGCGCCGCTTGATCTGCTGGCTATCGCGCACCACATCCAGGCCAAAGATCGTGGCGCCACCCCTGCTGGGACGCAGAAACCCCATGAGCATGCGGATGGCCGTCGTCTTGCCGGAGCCGTTTGGGCCGAGAAAGCCGAGCACCTCACCCTGCCGGATGGCCAGCGTCAGGTCCTCAACCCCGCGGTGCGGCCCGAAGTACTTGGTGAGACCGTTGGTCTCAATTACCGGGGCCGCACCGCGGGACGCCGGGACAGGCGCCATGGCAATGTCAGACCGCGACAAAACCACCATCGACCAGGAAGGGGGCGCCCGTGCAGAACGCCGACTCATCGGAAGCCAGGAACAGGACCACCTGGGCAACCTCCTCCGGTTTGCCCAGCCGCCCGATAGGCTCCATCGCCTCCATGGCATGCAGCCCATCGGCGCCGGATGCGGAGACGAATCGCCTGATCATCGGCGTCATGATTACGCCGGGGCAGACCGCGTTGACCCGAATCCCCTGCTTGGCGTACTCCAGCGCCGCGGTCTTCGTCAGCTGGATGACGCCGCCCTTGGAGGCACAGTAGGCGGGGATGCCCGCGAAGCCCACCACGCCGGCAACCGACGCGTTGTTGATGATCGTCCCCCCGCCGTTGCGCAGCATCGCCGGAATTGCGTACTTCATCCCCAGGAAGACTCCCTTGAGGTTGATATCGATGACTTTGTCCCAGTTCTCCAGCGTGCAATCGGCGGTCAGGCCCTGCTCACCCTCGATTCCCGCGTTGTTGAAGATGACGTCGAGCTTGCCAAAGTTCGTCTCCGTCGTGTGCACCATGTCAAGCACGCCCGATGGGGAGGAGACATCGACCTTCAACGCAACGGCGAGGCCCCGAGCCGCCTCAATCTCCTCGACGACGTGGCGCGCCCCTTCTTCGTCGCGGTCGGCGACGACGACTTCGGCGCCCTCCGCGGCGAATAGCAGCGCGGTCGCCCGGCCAATGCCGGACGCCGCGCCGGTCACAATCGCAACTTTGCCATCAAGCCTGCCCATGACAACCTCCTCGGTTACTTCGTTGTTGTCGCGTGCCGGTGCAGCAGCGCCATAGCCGTCAGTGCGATGACGGCGGCAAACAGCCACGTCCGGACATCCGTCATAGTCCAGGCCAGCCAGGCCGCGATAGCCATGACCGCCAGGAAGGCACCCGCCTTGGCCATTCCAGCGATGTCGATGCGAACCCGTGTCTTCAGCCAGGGCAGCAGCCAGCGGTCCAGGCCGTAGATGCCGGCCGTCGTCCCAAAGGCCGCAATGCCGAGGCCCAGGATCAGCATCTGGGGGTTGGTCGAAGTCGTCCCGGCAAAGAGGAACGCCAGGTTCATCGTCACACCGAAGAGGACGCTCAGGCGCGTCAGCACGCCAGCGATCAGTGCGATACCCACCAGCAGCTCTCCATACGCGACCAGGTAAGCCAGGATGTTCGAGTTCGGTAGGAAGACACGATCCGCCAGGTTGGCGAACCAGCTCTGCACCTCCGGATGATCCCCTGTCGTGGATTTGGCGATGGCGCCGCGCAAGAAGCCATCGACCGCGCCTCCTACAGGCGAGGCCGTCCAGCCGGGATCGCCGATCTTCTCCCAGCCGGCGCGGATCCACTCGATGCCCAGCGCGACCCGCAAGAACAGCCAGGCCGCGGGCATCACGGATTCGCGTGTCCATTCCGTAGCCGCAATGTGCGGCAGGTGAACCTGCCTGACTAAGGTCGCCATAGTGCGCCTCCTTATCTCGTTTCGCTTACAAGTTATTGTTAGCTCCCGCCGGAACTGTCCGTAAGGGCAATACGAACCCTGGTTTAGGGACTAATGGCGGCCAACGGCCGGGCCTTTCGGCACTTAGGGGCGGAGGGGACGGCTGTGTAACCTGGCGCTAGGAGGAGTCTCAATAGTACTCCAAGGAGGCAAATCATGGTTACCAGCCCCGAACGAAGAACGGCGTCTGCCAGGCGAATCTTGGACCTTTCGGCGTACCCGAAGCGGGTCGTTCTGGACAGCGGCGAATCGCTGACGATCAGGCCCTTACAGCCGGCCGACCGATTTGAGCTGGAGCAGTTCTTCGTGGGCCTGCCCAACCACATGCGGTTGCGACTGCACCACGCCGTAACGGACCCTGCGATTGTGGCCGGCTGGACGAGCGAGATCGATCTCATCCACTCCCTGCCGCTCATCGCGCTCGCCGGGCGCAGGATCGTCGCCGATACAGTTCTCCTGCGGGAGCCGGCGTCCAATCCTGTCGGCGAGATCCGCATGACCGTTGCGGAGCGTTATGAGCGGACGGACCTCGCCGAAATGATGCTGCGTGACCTGGCGAAGATCGGCGAGAAGCTGGGCCTGGATGCTGTGATCCTGACGCTCATAACGGACGGTGATAGCCTTGTCGAGGCCGCCAGAAGGGTCGGGTTCCGGGAGATTCGTTTCCGCCGCGACGACGGCACTTATATCTCGCTCCTTGCAATTACGTTCAGCCACCTGCACCGGGAGCCGGAGAGCAGGCCGGGTCTGCAGCTAGTATGAGGGAGGCGCCGGTCGGCGCCTCCTTCATTTCCCAGATTAAGGCCGGGGCTCGCATCACACGAGTCCGGCTTCTCTTTACTCGCCGACCGGCACGGGTACCGGCAGCGGTTGGGCAGGTCGCGGCAGCAACCAATCAAGAATCGGGTTGCGGGAAGGCCGCGGCGCCGTCAAGGGGCCGCCACGATGACCCATTTCGGGTCGCCTCTCCGGGCCGGCTGCGGCGGCGCTGTGTCCAAATCCTTGGCCGTCCGCAACCGGCCGCTCAGGCGCGCCAGCAACTCAGGCCGCATCCTTCACCACCGGGAAAGGCGCCGGCGTCTCAATCACGTCTGCTGGCAGAAGCGTCAGACGCTCCGGGAAAACCTCCAGGCCGCACTGCAGGCAGCTGTAGTAGCGTCCGTAGTGGTCCTCCTCAAGCAGGAGGTCGCCGCGGCAGCGGGGACAGGACTTCAGCAAGATCATCGTTTTCTCCTTCTTCATTCGCTTTTGTTCCTCCCGATTATCGTTCTCCGGGCCGATCGTCCCCTAGGGCCGATGGCGCCGAAGTCGCTGGTCCTAACGGCCTGCGGTCGCAGGGCTGACCAGTCCCCCACGAACGAATCCAATTGGTTGCTGGCCTGCCGCAAGCCACCTATCATTACGCTCGGATTCAGATGGACGAGCGCCCGAAATCAGACTTCGAGGAGTTACGGCTCGAATCGGTCATCGATAACGCGCCGGATGGCTTCCTAGTGGCCGATGAGACTGGCAGGATCATCCTGACCAATGCCACAGCCGAGGCGATGTTTGGATACAAGCGCGGGGAGCTGGTTGGCGAGCGGGTCGAACGCTTGATCCCGCAGCGGCTACACGATCAGCACCTGCAGTACCGCTCCGAGTACCAGGCCAGCCCGCGCCCGCGGCCGATGGGCCTGGGCCTCAAGTTGTTGGGCTTGAGGAAGGACGGCACGGAGCTGCCGGTGGAGATCAGCCTCAGCCCGCTGCAAACCAGCGACCGCACGCTGGTCACCGCCATCATCCGCGACGTCTCGGAGCGCCAGCGCCTGGAGGAGGAGCGCAACTTCCTGGCGGTGGAGCTGCAAACCGAACATGAGCGCGACCGCATCGCCATGGACCTGCACGACGGCATCATGCAGGACGTCTACGCCGCGGCCTTACGCCTTGAACTGGCCCAGAGCGAGATTCACCTGGATCAACCCCAGATCGCGCGCGACCTGGAACGGGTTATCGAACAGCTGCACGAGGTCGTGCGCAACGTCCGCAGCTACATCTTTGACCTGCGGCCGCGCCAGTTCGCCGGCAACCTCGCCGACGCCCTGACTGACCTGGGCAGAGAGTTCGAGCAGAACTCGCACATTCGAACGCGCGTAATCGTCGAGGATCCGGCAGACATAGACCCGGCTGCGGCGGTCGCACTCTATCACGTCGTGCACGAGGGCCTGAGCAACGTGCAGAAGCATGCAACCGCCAAACAGGTGGAGATCTCGCTGACAAAGGCCGGCGACCGCCTGATCCTGGAGATCCGCGACAACGGCAAAGGCTTCGAACCGTCCGAGAACCTCTCGGAGCAGCACCGAGGCCTGCGCAACATGGCGGCCCGCGCTAGCTCTATCGGCGCCGAGTTCGATGTGGTGAGCGCGCCCGGCCAGGGCACCTGCTTGAGGGTAGAGCTGCCGCTGGCCGCCGGGCGTCTGGACTAGCTAGCCGGTCCCGGGCTTTTCCGGCAGGCGGCGAGCGATGTAGGCGGCCGCTTCCGAGCGGCGCCGCAGGTTCAGCTTGCTGAGGATGCTGGAGACATAGTTCTTGACGGTCTTATCGCTCAGGAAGACCTCCGCCGCGATCTCACGATTGGTCTTGCCCTCAGCGATCAGCTTGACAATCTTGTACTCGTTTTCGGTGAGCTGAGATTGGACCGAGGCACCGCCGCCGCTGGCCATGTCCCGTACCTGTTGCATCACCCGCTGCGTGACCTGCGGGTCCAGTAGCGACTCCCCGCGCGCTACGGCCTCCACCGCCTCCGCCAACTGGTTGGCCCGTGTCTGCTTGAGCAAGTAGGCCGAGGCGCCGGCGAGTATCGAGGCGAAGATCGCTTCATCGTCAGCGTAGGAGGTCAACATGATCATGCGGGTCTCCGGCCGGGTCTCCCGGATCTCGCGGCAGGCCTCGACACCGCTGCCGTCAGGCAGCCGCACGTCCATCACCACCACATCAGGCTTTTCCTTGGCCGCAACGGCGACGGCCTCAGCGACATTGCCGGCCTCCGCCACCACGGACATGCCGGGGCGGCGGTCCAGCAGCGCTCGCAAGCCCTCCCGCACCACCTCGTGGTCGTCGACCAGCATCACCCGTATTTCGTCAGCCATCCATCCTCCGAAACGGTACGCTCACGGTGACCGTCGTGCCGAGGCCGCGCTCACTGGCGATCTCCAGGACGCCGCCGAGCTCTATGGTCCGGTGCCGCATATCCGAAATGCCGCGACTGGAGTGGAAAGCCGTCACATTGGCTCCAACCCCATCATCGCTCACGACCAAGACTAATCTATCATCCGTAACGCCGACTTCCAAACTGACCCGGCCGGCCAGCGAGTGCTCTCGCACGTTGGCCAAACACTCTTTGGCGATCTCCAGCAGCTCTCGGGTCTGCGACTCGGTGAGCTGCGCCGAGATTTCTGCCAGGGATGGAGACGGCCGCAAGTCCGCGTTAATGAGGCTATTCACGCGCAGGTCCTCGATCAATATCCGCAGGCCGGACGCCAGTGATCGGTTGCCGGCCTCTATGGGCGGCAGTCCGAAGATACTGCGGCGGACGTCCCGGATGAGGGAGTTCAGGCTCTTGATGGCGGCGTTCAACTGCGGCCGGACCTGCTCCGGGGCGTCGTCCAGGAGCTGCAAGCAGTTCTCCAGTTGAAGGCTGACCCCGTAGAGCGACTGGATGGTCGTATCCTGCAGGGATTCCAGATCATCCTTCGCCAGGAGCGCTGCCGCTTGCTTGGTTGCCATGTCCACAGCTTATGGTTCCGCCTCGATGCAGTGTGAGGGTCTTAGTACCCAGCGACCGAGGGCCATTCGGCCTGTTTTGCGAATCTGGAGAAATACGAAGCGTAATGCCCTTGTTACGAAAGCCACGACTGCATTTACCGGCTCTCAGGCGCCTGCTTGCCATACTTCTCACATCAAGCTCTCAACTGAGTAAGGAGGAAGCACATGGCAACAGGAACGAGCTTGCTGCTCATAGCCATTGGCCTTGTGATGGCAATCGCCGTCAATTACCAGGTGTCTGGCATCGACCTGCGGGCTGTCGGCGTGATCCTGGTGGTCGTGGGGGCGCTGGGACTGGCGTTCTCGCTGATGTTCCTGGCGAGCTACTCGCCGTTCGGCGAGCGCTGGCACGACCCTGACCACACGACGGGCCACGGCCACGGACACGGACACGCCTAGGCGATTCGTAATGCAGTCAGAGTCCCGGACGCAAACGGTCCGGGACTCTGACAAAAAGGGAGGTTCACATGCTGGTCTTATTGCTGTTACTCCTGCTATTGTTCCTGCTCTTCGGCGGGCTGGCGATCACGGTCTCCAAGCTGTTCCTGATCCTGCTGATCGTGGTTGTACTGGCCGGCCTGTTCGGCGGCGGCTACGGCTACCGCCATCACTGACCGGCGCTAGGAGAGACAAAGCGGCCCGGGCGAATCGCCCGGGCCGCTGCTTGTATTCGAGGAGATGGCAGGGGCGGCAGGATTCGAACCCGCGACCTGCGGTTTTGGAGACCGCTGCTCTACCAGCTGAGCTACGCCCCTGCGCGAGTGCCTTCCAAGTATAGCAAGCGGCTTCTACGCGGGCGAGACGGAGTGCGCTATGGCCTGGCGCTAGCTGCCGGCGGCGACGGGAGTGGCCAGCTGCAGGGCCCGGCGCTTCTCTCGGACGTCCTGCACCAGCTGCCGCGCCACCGGCTCGAAGGCGCGGGCCGCGCTCAGGGGCCGGCCGCCCTCCGCGAATGCGTAGAGACGCTGCGCCAGGTAGCGCAGCGAGACCCGCCAGTCGATGATCGACTCGCTCATCTCGCTGACCTGGCACTCGCGGCTGAAGAAGAGCACTACTCGCTCGATGTCGTCTTCCAGATGGCAGGAGACCAGGTGATGGGCCATACGCTCGCCGGCGTCCTCCTGTTCGCTGCGCAGGAACGGCAGCAGCTGGCTCATCGCGAACGGCCGCGGGAAGTCGTCGTCCAGCTCCAGGTTGCGACGGCGTTGCTCGGACAGGTAAAAGCTTACCAGCTCCCGCTCGCAGCCCATCAGGGGCAGGCCTCGGGGCAGCAGCTCCAGGACACGCAGCGTCCAGCGTCGCACCTCGCGGTCCAGGCGATTGGCTCGCTGCAGGACGCCCTTGAGGTGGCGTTCATCGATGTTTTCGTACTCTGACAGACCGTAAAAAGACATCGCAGGCCTCTACAGGTAAGAAGCCTGCGTTCTTAAGAATGTTACATGGCTGTACGGGCCTAATCGTGGCCGATCTTGCGTTCCGGGGCCACACGCTCCTTGAGCGCCAGCTTGATCTCGCGCACCTCCGGAAAGCGGCCGGCCTCACGATTGGAGAAGACGGCCTCGCCGTCCAGCGTCACTTCGAAGATGCCGCCGCGGCCCGGCACCAGGGCCACTTCGCCCAGGTCCTGGTCGAACGTCGTTAGCAGTTCCTGCGCCAGCCAGCTGGCCCGCATCAGGAACTTGCACTGGGTGCAGTAGTGGATCTCGACTCTTGGTGCGCTCATCGATTAGCCCTTCAAATGGCGCCCCAGGAGGGACTCGAACCCCCGACGCGCGGCTTAGGACGCCGCCGCTCTGTCCAACTGAGCTACTGGGGCGCGCTGCAGCTTCGCATTCTATTCTAACGCACGCCAGCTGGTCGAAGGCTAATGACTGGGGCACGCCGATAACCTGGAGGCTGCTGCTGCGTTTATCCACAAGAGCCTCCCCATTTAGCGAGATCTGAGCAATGGTCATTCGGCTGCCTAACCTTACGCCCACGCGGCTGGTCCTGCTGGGCACCGCCATCGCCGTCACCTACTTTCTGGTGACCGGCGCGCTGACGACCATCCGCTCGCAGCAGCTCAACCACCAGGAGGCCAGCCTGCAGGCGCAGATCCAGACGCTGCAGGAGCGCTATAACGGCCTGCAAGCCATCCGCGACTACCTGAACTCGGACGAATACATCGAAAAGGTGGCGCGCGAGCAGCTGGGGTTGGTCAAGGACGGCGAAAGCGGCATCATCGCCGTCCCGGAGGACAGCTCGGCTGCGGACGGTGTGCCTCCAACGCCGAGCCGCCTCTGGTGGGAGGACATCCTCCGCTGATCAGGCCAGGGGTTGTACAATAAGTCCAGCGCTATCCCCCTCCAGCTCCTTTTTCTTGGTTCGTATGTCCGCCCCTAAGCTGCCTGCCTTTGTGCGCGAACGAGAACGCCGGGTGCTGCACTTCCTGCGAGAGCAGGGCGCGCTGGCCGGCGGCGAGCACCTGCTGCTCGCGGTTTCCGGCGGGCCCGACTCCACCGCGCTGCTGCACGCGCTGGCGCACCTGCGCGAGGGGCTGCAGCTGCGCTTGACCGTTGCCCACTTCGACCACCAGTTGCGCAGCCGCGCCGAGGCACAGGCGGACCGCGAGTTCGTCCTGGCGCAAGCGGAAGCACTGCGCATCGAGATGC
>DASRHH010000033.1:0-3805 GCA_035650635.1 Dehalococcoidia bacterium
GGGCCGCATGCTCAACCTGGACTGGGAGATCCGCAAGGGCGGTTTCGCACCGGTCGACCAGGTGATCCCGAGCGCCGGCGCTTCGTCCTCGACGGACCTGCCGGGCTACACCATCAAGCTGCTGGTCCCCATGGACGACCCGCGGACCCGCCACCTGATCGAGATCGTCAACGTAGAGGCGGGCTTCAAGAAGTACCACCACTACCACAACAACGCTGAGACGGTCATCTTCTTCCTGGAAGGCGAAGGCGAGTTCTTCCTTGACGAGAACAACTCGGTTCCGATCAAGGCCGGCGACTGCTGCCACGCTCTCCCGGGCGAGATCCACGGCACCCGCAACACGGGCAGCGCCCCGCTGCGCTACCTCGTGGTTGAGGGCCCGCTGCCGCTCGACATGCACAAGGCCGAGTAACAGCAGAAACACCTCGCATAACAAACCAGGCGGGTCGCAAGACCCGCCTGGTTGCTTTTTTTGAGCGTAACGCTCATGGTGACCTGCCCGCCGGCAGGCGGGGCTTTGTCGAACCATGCTTATCCTTCGACAGGCTCAGGATGAACCCACGGCGTCTAGGATAAGCCGCGAAGTTAAGAGCGGGCCGATTTCGCGGCTAGACGTCGCGGGGGAAGCCGTCGGCCAGGGCCGGGTCGGCGCTGGCCACGCCTGCCGTCGCCAGCTCGCGGACGGCGGCGGCCGCCTGCTCCACCTCTCGCTCGGTGTTGAAGTAGTGCAGCGAGAGCCGAGTGCTGGCAGTCTCGCGTACGGAGCGGCAGACGATGCCGTACTTGTCCCAGAGGTCGGAGGCGACTTGCGGCGCCGGCAGCCCCTCGATCGAGAAGCAGAGGAGGCCGCAGGTGGTCTCGCCTTCCAGCGGCCCGATGATGCGGACCCTGGGGATCTCCGAGAGCTGACGCTGCGCCAGCGAGTTCAGCTCCAGCGTCCGCTCCTCGATCTGCGCCTGGCCGGTCTCCTCCTGCATTGCGATGGCTTCAGTCATGCCGGCCCAGAGCGCGCCGTTAGTAGTGCTCATTTCGAACTTCTGGATGATGTCGGTCGCTGGGGTGAAATGCCCCTCGAAGTCGTAATCCTTCGTCGCCCAGTGGCCCACGTCGACCGGTCGCACGCTCTCGATGAGGTCCTGGCGGATGAACAGCCCGCCCACGCCGTCGGGGCCCAGCAGCCACTTGTGGCCCGGGAAAGCGTAGAAGTCGGCGTCCAGGTCGTGCATGTCCAGCGCGATGTGTCCCATCGTCTGGGCGCCATCCACCAGCACCCTGGCGCCGTGGGCGTGCGATAGCCGGTTGATCTCCTTCAGCGGCAGGCGAACGCCGGTGGAGTAGGAGATGTGGCTGAGCACCAGCAGTTTGGTGCGCGGCGTCATGGCGTCCTCGAACTGCTTGAGGATGGCCTGCGCGGAGGCCTGCGGGTCGATCTCCAGGATGCACAGGACGATGCCGCTGCGCTCTCGCAGGTAGTAGAGTGGCACCAGACCGGAGGCGTGCTCCAGGTTACAGGTGATAACCTCGTCGCCGGCGTTGAACTCCAGGCCGTTGACGACGATGTTGATGCCCGTCGTGGTGTTGGCCTGCAGCGAGATCTCCTCCGGCGTCGCGCCCACGAATCGCGCGATGGCTTGGCGGGCCTGCTTGCCCACCTCCACGCGCTCCTCCCAGATGTGGCGCGTCGTCGGGCCCTCGTAGCACTCGCGCTCCAGCTGCCGCTCGATCGCCTGCACCACGCGCGTGGCGGGCGGCCCGGACCAGCCGGTGTTCATGTAGACGACCTTCTGCGTGGCCGGGATCTGCTGGCGGATGGCCTCGACGTCCATGGTGGGGTAAGTCTAGCACGCGCAGAGCGGGCGGCAAATCGCCGCCCGCTCGATTCGCTTTGCTTGTCTTGAGATCTAGGCTGTCGCGGTGCCGGTATCGGTCTCCACGCTGAACGGCGGGTAGACGTCCGTCAGCGAGGCGTGGTAGCCGAAGAGCTTCGCCTGCCAGGCCAGCATGCCCCGCTGGAAGCTGACGAAGGATTCCGGATAGGTCCCCGAGATGAGGATGCTGACGGCGGAGATCAGCCAGAAGATGCCGGAGACGATGCCAAAGAGGCTGAAGACAAAGTAGCTGGGAATCGTCATAATCCAACGCAGGAGCGCCGAGCCCACGTTAGGGTTGGCGTCCGGCGTGATTTCCAGCCGCACGTTCTGGCCCATGTTCTCCGTCGATAGCTGGGTGGTCAGGAAGAAGCCGTAGGCATAGAGGCCCAGGTACTGGCGCAGCCAGCCAGTGATCTTGCCGCTGTCCTCCTGCAGCCAGCGTTGCGAGCCCTTGGAGCTGACGCCGAGCGCCGCCACGATCGGCAGGCCGACGTAGAGCAACCAACCGAAGATGCTGCCGAACCATAACGCCACAAGCGCCAATAAGACCTGCATACGATCAATCGTCTTGGGTGGTTCCGGAACACTAAAGCTTACCGCCATTAGAGTCTCCTTCCAGGTGAGCAACCCCAAAAATTATGGCGATAGTAGCGGAAAGCCGGAGAGTTGTCGAGCTTTCAGGAAGCCTGAGCTGTCGGCTTGAGTAGTTGGCGCAGGATTAGCGGCAGGATGCCGCCGTTGAGGTACTGCGTGACCTCGACCGGTGTATCGATCCGGGCGATGGTCTCGAACTCGGTAGTGGTACCATCCTCGCGGTGCATCCGTACGGTGACTCTCTGGCCGGGGGTGAGGCCCGTGCTCAGGCCGCGGATATCGAACGTCTCCCGGCCGGCGATTTGTAGCGTCAGGCGGTCCTCGCCGGGCAGGAACTGCAGCGGCAGCATCCCCATGCCCACGAGGTTGCTGCGATGGATGCGTTCGTAGCTCTCGGCGATTACGGCGCGAACGCCCTGCAGCGCGACGCCTTTGGCGGCCCAGTCCCGGGAGCTGCCGGATCCATACTCCTTGCCGGCGATGATGACCAGCGGCACCCGCTCCACGCCGTACAACATCGCGGCGTCGTAGATGCTCATCTGCTCGCCGTCCGGCAGATGCAGGGTGTAGCCGCCCTCGACACCGGGTAACATCTCGTTGCGCAGCCGTACATTGGCGAAGGTGCCCCGCACCATCACCTCGTGGTTGCCACGCCGCGAGCCATAGCTGTTGAACTCGCGCTGAGTCACCCCGTGCTCCCGCAGGTAACGCCCAGCGGGGCTGTCGAGGGCGATGCTGCCTGCCGGCGAGATGTGGTCCGTGGTCACAGAGTCGCCGAGGAGCGCCAATACGCGCGCGGCCGTAATGTCGCTGGCGGCCGGGGGCTCCGGCGTCAGGCCGCGCACGAAAGGCGGCTCGTGCAGGTAGGTGGACTCGGGGTCCCAGTCGTAGAGGGCGCCCCGGGGCACCGGCAGCGAGCGCCAGTATTCGTCGCCGTCGAAGATGCTGGCGTAACTCTCGGAGAACATCTCGGGCGAAAGCGCCTGCTCGACAGCCGCGCTGACCTCGGCGGCGCTCGGCCAGAGGTCGCGCAGGAAGACGGGCTGGCCCTCGCGGTCCGGCCCCAGGGGCTCCTCCGTGAGGTCGCGGTCGACGCTGCCAGCGAGCGCATAAGCGACGACCAGCGGCGGCGAGGCGAGGTAGGAGGCGCGCACCAGCGGGTGGATGCGACCCTCGAAGTTGCGGTTGCCGCTGAGGACGGCGGCCACGACCAGGCTGTTCTCGTCGATAGCCTGCGCCACCGGCTCGGGCAGCGGCCCGCTGTTGCCGATACAGGTGGTGCAGCCGAAGCCGACCAGATTGAAGCCGAGAGCTTCCAGATAGGGCATGAGGCCGGCGCG
>DASRHH010000034.1:0-10468 GCA_035650635.1 Dehalococcoidia bacterium
GGCCTACGCGCAGTACAAGAAGGCGCAGGAAGAGGGCCTGGGCGGCTATGCGCTCTGGGCGGCGGTCAAGCCTCTCGAGGAGATGGCCGGCGCCGAGATCAAGGGCGAAATCAAGGAATAACTAGCGCCGATCAGTTGGAGTCCGAATCGGCTTCGGCTTCCGTGTCAGGGATCGGCTGCTTGGTGTGGCCGTTCATGCGGACGCAGACGTGGCCCTCCGGGTCGATGGGCATGCCGCAGAGCTGACATATCGGCCGGCCGGCGGCGATGATCTCGTTGAGGCGGATGCGCAGGCCGGCGGCCTGAGCCTGGCTGAAGCGGACCGTGAGGGTCGGCGAGGCCTCGTCGATGTCCGCCATGTCGTGCACCATCAGCACCAGCGAGGTGTCGGGGTCGTGCAGGCCGATCGACATGCGGCCCACCTGCAACGCGTGGTCGGGGCGGGCCGGGAAGCCGACCATGGTCACCGGATTGGCCTTCTCATCGTAGCCCAGGTGGTCCAGCATCTGCTCCAGGGCCACGCTCAGGCCGACGATGTGCTGCTTCTCGACGGCGAGGCCGGCGGTTTCGCCGTATTCGCCCAGGAAGCGCAGCTGGAAGGTGCGCTTGCCCGGCTGTCCGAACGCTTCGGCAGCAAGGCCCTGCACCAGGCCGAGGTCAATCGACATTGCTTATTGCCCCCGAATGGCTGCGGGCGTAAGGCTCTAGTCCCTCCTTGGCCCGCGCGATGGCCCAATTGTGGTTCCAGCGGAAGAGCGGCCGCAGAATCGGCGTCAGCAGGCGGATGAACGGCCGGTCAGCCGCGACACGCCAGTCGAACTTGACGTGCACCGTATCCGGGCCCGCCTGCGTCAGTGTCCAGATGCCGGTGCCGGAGAGATCGCCGGTGACCTTCGACTCGATGAGGTGCGGCGGCTCGTAGCGGGTGACCTCAGCGCGGGTGCGCAGGTGGTAGGGCAGCCGGCCCTTGAAGTGCTGCATGGCCACCGCCCCGGCTTCAACCGGCCCCTCGCCGGCGCTGACGCCGATGTAGACCGGCTTCCACCAGAGCGGGTAGGTCCGGGCGTCCGAGAGCGCGTGGAAGACCGACTCGATGGGCGCGTGCACGTCCCACTCGTCGATGAAGACGTATTCGGCTGCCATGGCTAGCGCTTCAGCGACTCCTTGATGCGCTCGATTGGCTCAATGGACGTCGGATCGACGCCGTTGAGTATCGCCAGGTAGTAGCTTACGTAGTCGCCGAAGAACGTCATGTCTAGCATCTGGGCCAGCGTGCCGCCGGGCGCCGCCTCGATCGCCTCCGATTCGACATGCGCCTCCGCCAGGGCCTCCTGGGTGAAGGCGTAGCGCCGTTCGATGCGCGGGTGCAGCCCGGCCGGCTTCAATAGTACAACGAACACGTTCTTGGCGACCGAGGCCGGCAGCCGGTAGGCGGCCAGGGCGTTGTGGTTGGCCTCCGGAAGGATTTCCGTGAAGGCCCAGACCTTGGCGTTCTCGTTGAGCTGCGTCTTCCAGCGCCGCACCACCTCGCGCATAACATCGCCGCCGTAGACTACGGGCAGCTTGCCCTGCAACCGCTGTGCCAGCTGCTTGGCCGGGTTCTCGGTCAGCGGCACATCCTCGTTGATCTCGGCGAAGCGCCGTCGCATCGCGGCGACCGCCTCGGCAATCATCTCGGCCGCGCCACTGAGAGCGCCTACACGCTCCGCGGCCGCCAGCAGCGGCATCAGGCTGTAGCCCAGCGCACAGCGCGGCTGCGAGCTGTAGGTGATGACGAAGTGCGGCAGCCCCTCCTCCTGCGCCACCGCCAGCAGGCGGCCGCCGCTCGTGATTACCAACGGTTTGGCCTCGCTCGGCAGGGTAGCCATGAGCGCCGAGAGCGTCTCCTCGGTCTCACCGCTGTAGCTGGAGGCGATGACCAGCGAGTGCGAATCGACGTAGGACGGGAAGCCGTAGCCGCGATGGCTGAACACTGGCACCTGGCTGCCCTCCGCGAGCAGCTGGCGCAGGTAGTCGCCGGCGATGGCCGAGCCGCCCACGGCGGCCACGATGATCTTCTCGATGCCGCGGTAGCTTTCCGGCAACGAGAGCGACTGCGCCTCCTCCCAGGCGGCCTCGCACTGGCGCGGGAGGTCTCGCAGGGCCAGCAGCAGCTGCTGGCGGTCCAGCTGCGATTGCGCGTTGGGGTCGTCCAGGATGTCCATTTCGGCGCTATGGTAACTCCTGGCGCCCGCTGGCTCCAACCCCGGATGCTACAGAGCTTCCAGAGCGTCCAGCGAGAGACGGCTGACGCGGCGGCCCCGCGCCAGCAGCGCCGCCAGGTCGCCGGCGGACTGGGCGTCGATGAGGCGACGGAAGCTATAGGCCGTCCCCGGCACGGGCAAATCGAGGCCCGGCTGGTCGACGACCTGCAGGAAGACGCCGCTGTTGGGGCCGCCCTTGTACAGCTGGCCGGTGGAATGCAGGAAGCGCGGCCCGAAGCCTAGGGTGGTGGCGACGCGGAAGCGATCGCGCAGGCGCAGTCGCACGGCCTGCAATCGCGAGCGGTTTTGCGGCGTCGGCGGCAGGTAGGCCTGCAGCGCCAGGTAGTCGCCCGGCTGCAGCGAAGCTAGCGTCTGGGCTGCCGGCGGCGTCGATGGCGCAGCGGTTTCGCCCATTAGGGCCTGGCGCGCCGCGATCTTCGCCGACTCCACGTCCGGCTGGTCGAACGGGTTGATGCCGAGCACCCGTCCCGCGACGGCGATGGCGAACTCCCAGCGCAGGAAATCGGCCCCCATCGACTCCGCGGATAGCGGTGACTCGATAGCCGGGTCGGGCCCTGGCACCTCGCCGAGCCGTATGAAGAGCCGGTCGTTGCCGTAGACGATGGGTGGGCCGGGCGGCTCTCCAACGACCGGCACGATGCCGTTGCTCTCTTTGCCGGTGGACTCGGCGATCAGCTGTTCCACCCAGTCGCCGAACGGTTCGCGAGCGGCGTCCGCAAGCAGCGTCAGCTTGTCGCGGCCGGCCAGCGCCGCCTCGCCGATGGTGACGCCGAGGCGGGCGCCGGGGTTGCTCTCCGCTGGCGTCTGGAGGGCTGGAGTCAGTCCGGCCGCGGTATCGAGCAGCGTCGCGGGGTCGGCGCCGAGCAACGCGGCGGCCACCAGCCCGAAGTGCGAGAGCGCCGAATAGCGTCCGCCCACGTCCTTCGGCGCCCGGCAGATATGACGGAAGCTATGCTCCTCGGCCAGCGCCTCTAGCGGCGAGCCCGCATCCGTGATGGCGATGAAGTTGCCGCCGTCCGGCCGTTTGTCCCAGAAGTAAGCAAAGTGGGAAAGCGTCTCGATGGTGGTGCCCGACTTGCTGGCGACGACGAAAAGTGTGCTGGCTGGGTCGCCAGCCGTGTCCACGGCGGCGACGGCCTCGGGGTGGGTCGAGTCCAGCACTGTTAGCTCGCGGCCGCCCAGCATCTTCGCCAACACCTCCGCGGCCAGGCTGGAGCCGCCCATGCCCAGCCAGACGACGCGCTGGAAGCTGGCGCAGTCCTCCGCCAGGGCCCGCAACTGCGGCAGCGCCTTTCGCATTGTCTGAGGGAGTCGTAGCCAGCCCAACCGGTCGGCGATCTCAGCGGGGTGCGGCTTCCAGACCGTGTGATCGCCGGCCCAAATACGGCGGATTACGTCCTCAGCTTCGAGCTCGCGCAAGCGTGCTTCCACCGCTTCCCGTAGCTGCTGCTGGTCTCCAGCCTTCACCGATCCTGCGCTCCCTGGCCTACGTATCTATGAAGTGAGAGTAACCGTTGGACGGATACGATAGTTATAATTAATACAAACGCCCTCTACGGACCCTTATGACATCCAAACTAACACAATCCCGAGCCTTGCTCGCCTTCAGCGTGGTCATGCTGCAGGTGGGCCTGGCGCTGCTGGTCTTTGGCGTGGCCTGCATGGGCGGCTCCAGCGACAAGTCGCACGATGTTGTGATATCCAGCGTCACGTCACTCAATCCGAGCGCTACCCCGATCACCGGCCCTGTCAATTCATCGCCGCCGGCGCGGATGATAATCCAGAGCATCAAGGTTGACGCGCCCATCATGACCCTGGGCCGGGATGCCAACCTGGCGCTCGAGGTGCCGGACTACCAGAACTCGCGCAACCCGGGGGCCGTTGTCGGCTGGTACAACGTCTTCCCGGTTCCTGGCTCGGGCAGCAACGCCATCTTCGCCGGACACGTTACCTTCGATGGCCGCGCGGTGTTTTACCATCTGGACCAGGTCTCCCCTGGCGATACGGTAAAGATTGTGACCGAAGACGGTAAGACCTTGGTCTACCAGGTGTTCGAGAACCTGACGGTGGACCCCAGCAGGGTCGATGTCCTGAACGCCACCAAAGAAGACACCATTACGCTGATCACCTGCGGCGGCGGCGACTTCATCTATGTGCCGGGTGAGGAGTTCGGCGGACATTATCCCGGTCGAATCGTCGTGCGCGCGAGGCTCATGCAGGTTGCCTAGGACTCGCAGCGGCCTCGCCGCGTTCTCCAGATTGCCGCTCAGATACGCCCTCGCCGGCGTGCTGCTTGCCGCATGCGGCCTGACCCTGCTCCTGAGCAGTGGCTGCTTCAGCGGCTCCACGGAGGTGCCACCGGCCACGACCGTCATCACACTGGCGCCCTCGCCCACCCCAACGCCGACCGAGCCGCCGAATCGCATCGTCAACACGTCGTTGCCCGCGCGCCTCGTAATCGAGAGCATCGGCGTCAACGCGCCGGTCATGGAGCTGGGCCTGGACTCCCGGCGGGCGCCGGAAGTGCCGGACTACACGAACTCCAGCAGCCCGCGGTCCGTGGTCGCCTGGTACGACTTCGGTGCGCTGCCCGGCCAGGGCAGCAACGCCATCTTCGCGGGGCACGTCACCTTCGATGGTGTCGGCGTCTTCTATTACCTTGACTCGGTATCGCCGGGCGATACGGTGAAGGTCATCACCCAGGACGGCAAGACGCTGGTCTACCAGGTCTTCGATACCCTGGTCGTCGACCCCAGCCGGGCCGATCTGCTGAACCCGACAAACGATGACATCTTGACCGTGATTACCTGCGGCGGCGGCACCTTCATCCCGGTGCCCGGCGAGGCGTTTGGCGGCCATTATCCCGGCCGCGTGGTGCTGCGGGCCAAGCTCTCGCAAGTCGTTTAGCCGCGCCCGTGGCGAATCCGCTATAATCGTAGCCAGATACCGAGTCCGGGAGGCTTATCGATATGCCAAGACCGCGCGATGCTTCTGAGCGTGTCCGTCACCTCTCCGAAGAGAAGGTGGATGACCTGCTGAGCTACTTCAACTCTGAGCTGACCGAAAACGAGATGCGCGCCCTGCTGGCCAAGGTCAACAGCGTCGCTGAGGAGGCCGGCCTGGAGGCCCACTTCAGCATGGCCGACGACTCCGAAGAGAGCGCTTAAGCCCGCTCGTGGCCGATCGCGCCCTCGTTGAGCAGGCGGCGGCCGATATCATTGCGGCTGTAACGGCGGAGTTCCCCGGCACGACCTTCGAGCTCGACTTCGATACGCCCCGCGACGACTACGAAGACGCCTTCCTCTGGCTAACCCCGGACGATCCGGACCCTGAGAACCTCAACGAGGTCTGGGCCTACGCCATCAAGCTAGTGCAGGACGTCTATGACGAGAAGGACGTCTACCTGGTGGCCCGCGTGCGTGGCGGCGTCATCATCCGCGAACGCGATTACGAGAGCGAGTAGACTACTTCAGGTGCCAGCCGCCATGCGGCGCGATCAGTTGGTCTGCCT
This sequence comes from Dehalococcoidia bacterium, assembly GCA_035650635.1. Taxonomy (GTDB): domain Bacteria; phylum Chloroflexota; class Dehalococcoidia; order SM23-28-2; family DASRHH01; genus DASRHH01. Next base: position 5,776 of record DASRHH010000034.1, read on the forward strand.
CGGTGGGGCCCAATGAACCCGCCGGATAGAAGCAAAGCTGCGGCGGCTGCTCCAGCACCGGCTGAATGACCTGCCAGGCCAGATCTACGCTGTCTTCGCGCGCGAACAGCGTGTGGTCGCCCTCCATGACCTCATAGAGTAGCCGCTCGTAGGCCTCCGCCGGCTCCGTCATGAACGACTCATGATAGAAGAAGTTCATGTTGACGTGCCGCACGGTCATCTCCGGGCCCGGCTGCTTGGCCAGGAAAGTCAGGTTGATGCCCTCGTTGGGCTGAATGCGCAGCACCAGGTGGTTGGGCCGCAGTGTCTCCATGCCGGTGCCCTGGAACATCAGCAGCGGTGCCCCGCGGAAGGCGATCACTACCTCCGTGGCGCGCAGCGGCATCCGCTTGCCAGTGCGGATGAAGAACGGCACTCCGGCCCAACGCCAGGAATCGATCTCGACGCGGGTGGCAAAATAGGTTTCCGTCTGCGATTCCTGGGCCACGTCCGGCTCCTCGCGGTAGGCGTTCGCCAGCGTGCCCTCGATCTCGCCGCGAGTGTACTGGCCGCGCACACACTCCTCCGGCTTCAGCGGCCGCATGGCTCGGAAGACCTTGGCCTTCTCGTCGCGGATCGCCTCCGGGTGCATATCCACCGGCGGCTCCATGGCCAGCAGGCTCAGCACCTGCAGCACGTGGTTCTGGATGATATCGCGCACGGCGCCGGTCTCCTCGTAGAAGCTGCCGCGCCCCTCGATGCCAATCGACTCAGCGACCGTCATCTGGACGTGCTCGATCGAGTCGCGGTTCCAAACGCGCTCGAAGACGGCGTTGGCGAAGCGGAAGACGATAATGTTCTGCACCGTCTCCTTGCCCAGGTAGTGGTCGATGCGGAAGATCTGCTGCTCTTCAAAGGCTTCGCGGATGATGCGGCTGAGTTCCCGCGAGGAATGGAGGTCGCTGCCGAAGGGCTTTTCGACGACCAGGCGGGCGTTCTGATTGAGGCCACTGGCCGCCAGGTTGCCGATGATCCCCGGGTAGGCCGAGGGCGGCACCGAGAGGTAGATCAGCCGCGGATGGTCCGCCGTGACCTCAGCGGCCCTGCGGTAGCCCTCCTCATCCAGGCGGATGAAGCAGAGGCGGCGGACGAAGCGCTCCCAGGCGTCGATATCGATGTCGCGACGGGAGAATTGCTTGATGGAGGCCTTGGCGAGCTGCACCAGGCCATCCTGCTGCAGGTCCGTGCGGGCCATGCCGATGACGCGGGCGCCGTCCGGCATCAGCTCGGCGCGCTCCAGGTCGTAGAGCGCAGGGATGAGCTTGCGGCTGGCCAGGTCGCCGCTGACGCCGATGATGACAATGTCCTGGCACTCGGGGGGTTGCAGGCTCATGATTCCAACACCCGATGGCCGCCGAACTCGCGTCGCAGCGCGGCGATCACCTTCATCGCGAAGGAGTCTTCCTGGCGGGAGACGAAGCGCGCAAAGAGGCTGGCGGAGATAACCGGCGCCGGCACGCCCAGGTTGACGGCCTCCAGCACTGTCCAGCGGCCCTCGCCGGAGTCCTCAACGTAGCCACGCACGTCCTTCAGCTCCGGGTCCGCGGCAAAGGCGCGTTCGGCCAGCTGCAGCAGCCAGCTCTGGACCACGCTGCCCTGGTTCCAGAGCGTCGCGATGCGCTCCAGGTCCAGCGGGAACTCGGATGCCTGCAACAGCTCGAAGCCCTCGCCGTAGGCCTGCAGCATCCCGTACTCGATGCCGTTGTGCACCATCTTCACGAAGTGCCCGGCGCCGTGCGGCCCGACCAGCGCGTAGCCCTGGGGCGGCGCCAGGTCCTTGAGAGCGGGCTCCACCAGGGCAAACGCCTCCGGCTTGCCCCCGGCCATCAGACAGTAGCCCCGCTCCAGGCCCCAGATGCCGCCGGACGTGCCGATATCCATAAAATAGACGCCTTTTTCCTCGACGATCTTGGCGCGGCGCTGGCTATCGTGGAAGTTGGAATTGCCGCCATCGATGATGAGGTCGCCCGGCTCCATGCGAGCGAGCAGGTCGGAGATGACCAGCTCCGTGGGATCGCCGGCGGGCACCATAGCCCAGGCGACACGGGGGCGGCTCAACCGCTGTACCAGCTCGTCCAGGGATTGGACATCGCGGTCAGGAGAGGTCCGGCTGTAGCCCAGGACTTCGTGGCCGTGGCGGCGCAGCCTCTCGGCCATGTTGCTACCCATCCTGCCCAGTCCAACGATGCCAAGCTGCATGTATTGCCCCCGTTTCTCTGAGGTGTTTCGGTTGCCGGAAGGAGTGGGCCGAACGGCTGGCGGCACTTTAGCCGCGAACGGGTCGAGTCACTCGCCTTCCGGGTGTTCCCAACGGGACTCGATTTCTTTGAGGAAGCGCTCGGTCTCTTCCGAGAGCTGCAGCGCCTCCGAACTCGTCTCGCCGCTGCCGTTGGCCAGCTCCGCGTCATAGACGGTCTCCAGCTCCTGCAGCCACTTGCGCAGCCGCGGGTCCTGTTGGGCCGTCTCATCGATGGCAGAGTACTGGCGCTCTCCCTGCAAACGGATCGATTCCAGGTCCAGGTCGCCCCAATCGTAGAGACGGCGCAGCAGGTCGAGCGCAGCGTGCTGGCCGCGGGTGTCTTGCTCCAGCTGGGCGTAGGCCGGCAGCTGCATGAGGACGATGCCCGTGCGAATGCCCTTGGCCTCGGCCAGCTCTGCGGCCATGGAGACGATGCTGGTGGGTCCTTCATAGTTGCTGACGCGCACGCCCAGACTTTGCAGGCGCTCGCTTAGGTCGCCGTCCGGCGCGCCGCCAACCGGCACGATGGGCCGGCTATGCGGCACCGGGCCATACATCGAGCCGATCACCAGGTATTCGGAGACCTTGAGCGTTTCCATCAGCTCCACCAGCGACTCGACGTACTCTTCGCCGTTGGCGTGCGGCTCCAGGCCGTGCAAGAAGAGCCAGTCTTCGCCGTTGCGGTGAACGTGCTGGACGACGGTGTTGGGCAGGCTAACGTGGCGCTGCCGCCCCTCGCGTATGCCAACGAGCGGCCGATAGCGGGTGAAGTCGAAGAAGTAGCCGGGGCGCGCCAAGCGGCCAAGCTCTTTGCCGTGCCAGAGCTCCTCCAGGTAGGCAATGGTCAGAGTGCCGACCGAGCCGACATCCACCCAGGGCTGTAGGGTGGCGAGCAAGCGGGGGCTGTTTAGCTCGGGCAGCGGTTCTGTCATCTCGAACTGGCCGACGCGCATGCCGCACCTCCTTTCGCATATTATCGCACACCAGGGCCTCCCGCTTGAAAGAGTTGCGCTTTGTGCTAAGGTGCCAATCCATTAGAGTAGCGCCTGATGCCACCCGACCTGGATGCTCTGCTCTGGGACCTCGACGGCGTCATCGTCGACAGCACTGCCTACCATGCCGAGGCGTATCGGCGCATCCTGCACGAGTTCGGCCAGCAGCTGGACGAGGAGTACTTCCGGCGTGAGCTGTTTGGCCGTCGCAACGAGGACATCCTCAGCCATCTGCTGCCGCAGCTGCCGCCGCGGGAGCTGCCGGCGCTCGCCCGGCGTAAGGAGGAGGTCTACCGGTCGTTGTTGCGGGAGGGGCACCTGCAACCGCTGCCCGGCGCCAGGGAGTTGGTGCAGAGGCTGGCGGAGGCCGGGGTCCGCCAGGCCATCGTCTCCTCGACGCCGCCCGAGAACATCGCGATCGCGCTCGATTCGCTAGGACTGGCCGGCCGCTTCCGGGCAATCGTCAGTGGAGAGGACGTGGCGCGTGGCAAGCCGGACCCGCAGGGCTACGTGCTGGGTGCGCAGCGGCTGGGCGTCTCGCCGGCGCGCTGCGTCGTGATCGAGGATGCGCCGCCGGGCATCGAAGCGGCGCGGGCGGCCGGTATGCGCTGCATCGGCGTGGCCACTACGCGGGCGCCGGAAGCGCTGACGACCGCCGATCTGGTGGTGGCAACGCTCGAGGACTTGCGGGTGCGCCAGTTCCTGGGACTAGCGGAGGGCTAGCCGCAGCCCAGCACCACCACCTGCTCGCAGGTGAGGGCCGGCTTGACGCTGACGGAACCGACCATGGAGAACGGCTGAGCGTAGCTGTTCACCCGATCCAGGTTGTCGGCCTCCAGGATCATGATGAGCCGGTGCTCACCGGTCACCACGGCCTCACCATCGATGCGGATGCCGTAGGTCGCGGCGGTCTCGTTGGTGGTGTGCTGAGCAAGCTGTTTCATCAGCTCTTCGTTATTGGTGGGGCAGGTCTCGGCTGTATGCTGGTGCTCAAAGACGTAGAGTGGCAATTCGCTTCACCTCTTTCCGCTCGCCAGCAAATTCTATCACCGCCGGTCGCGCCAATCCGGGGTGGTGTCCTAATTCGTTAAGGATACGGACGGAAGTACGACTTTCGGGCCGTTGTCCTGGCCTCAGCAACGCTGAGCAGCTGGCTTATCACTGGACTCGACCGTGGGAAAGTTACCAATTCGACCACTTTGCCAAGGCCCTGGACGAAATGTACGGCTGGCACTAGGTCGCTATCGGCGGTTAGCAGAATAGCTACGTCGTACTCATTCCGCGCTGCGCCGCTGACCATTTCGGCGGCTATCCAGACATCCGTTTGCTTCTCCAGCCACCGCTTAGACCGGCGCGTCATGTAGCCATATCTCACGATTCGCCCATGTAAGGCCCAGAGGTCCTTCTCAATCGCGGCGCAATG
>DASRHH010000035.1:0-2412 GCA_035650635.1 Dehalococcoidia bacterium
GGCATATCCAGCCCATCGATGCGGAACTGCTGCGGAATATCGGCGAAGAGGTCGTCGGCGCTGGCGACGCCGATCGCGTCGAGCATGATGCGGCGGTCTTCGTCCGTGTTGGGGATGTAGGGGTGCGGACTGGAGGGGCTCATTCCGCCGGCCGGCTCTCCTCGACGAAAGCGTCGTACTGCTGCGCCGTCAGCAGCCGCTCCAGCTCTGCCGGCTGGCTGAGGCGAACCCGCAGCATCCAGCCCGCCTCGAACGGCGAGGTGTTGACCAGCTCCGGCTTGTCGGACAGCGCCTCGTTGAGTGCCACGACCTCGCCGCTGACCGGCGAGAAGAGGTCTGACACCGCCTTCACCGACTCGATTTCGCCCATCTTCTGCAGGTGGACGACGTTGTTGCCGGCGGGCGGCAGGTCCACGAAGACGATGTCCCCCAGCTGGTCCTGTGCGTAATCCGTAATGCCGACTGTGCCTTCTCCGCTATCGCCGTCTGGGCGAACCCACTCGTGCTCCCGGCTGTAGCGCCGGTCGTCCGGACTGGCCATGCGTTGCTCCTAACTGGTCTTGCTGCGCTTGTAGAAGGGCCGCGGCACCACACGCACCGCGACCGGCTTACCGCGCACGTCCACCGAGAGGCAGGTGCCTTCGGCGGCGAGGTCCGGCGGCAGGAACGCCGTGGCGATGCTGACCCCGAGCGTGGGCGAGAAGCCGCCGCTGGTCACGTGCCCGACTTCGCGGTCGCCGTCCAGCACAGCACAGCCTGCGCGCATGATGCCGCCGCGGCCTTCGGCGCGCAGGCAGGCCAGCAGGCGGTCCGGCCCGCGCTCGCGAATGTGCTCCAGCGCCTCGCGGCCAATGAAGTCGGAGTCGGCGCCGTCGTCCAGGCTGACCGCCCAGTCGAGACCGACCTCGTATGGGTTGGTCTGCTCGTCGATGTCGTTGCCGTAGAGGAGCAGTGCCGCTTCCAGGCGCAGCGTGTCGCGGGCGCCCAGGCCGCAGGGCGTGACGCCGGCCGCCAGCAGGCGCTGCCAGAGGTCCGACCCGACAGCGACCGGCGCGATCAGCTCCAGGCCGTCCTCGCCGGTGTAGCCGGTGCGCGAGGCGAAGACCGTTTCGCCCTGCCAGTCGATCTCGGCGCAGCGGCGCTTCGGGACCTGCGCGGCCGCCGGGCCGAGGACGCGGCTGCAGGTGTCGATAGCCCGCGGGCCCTGCACGGCCAGCATGACCGTCGCTTCCTGCCGGTCGTCGAGCGAGGCGTGGAAGCCGGCGCCGTGCTCGCGCGTCCAGCGCAGGATGCGCTCGGCGTTGCTGGCGTTGGCGATCACCAGGAAGCGCTCGGCGGCCAGCCGGAAGACGTAGATGTCGTCCAAAATGCCGCCGTCCGGGTTGCAGACGAGTGTGTAATGGCCCTCGCCGGGCGCCAGGCGATTGACGTCATAAGTGGAGATGCGTCGCAGGAGGGCGGCCGCTTGCTCGCCGGCGACCTCGAATCGGCCCATGTGCGAGACGTCGAAGACGCCGGCGGCGGTTCGCACCGCCTGGTGCTCCTCGACGATGCCGCTGTACTGGATGGGCATCTCCCAGCCGGCGAACGGCACCATGCGTGCCCGCAGGCGGTGGTGCTCTTGGTTGAGGCCTGTGCGGCGGAGGGTAGCGACAGGCTGGGGGTCCATGCTGGACACATTATGCCACAGCGGGCCGGAGGTGCCAGCCAGCGGGGCGCTAAGGCGGGCGATCCCTGGACACTACGAAGCCTTGCCGGTGATTGACCCAAACCCCGCCCACAAACGGGCAGCGGAACGCCAGGAGCTTCTTGGAGTAACGCGACCGCAATGCTATGAGTCTCCCATGTGGAACTCTTGCACGATCTCTAACGTTATGCTTGATGAACTACGATGTTGACACCGGCAACCTATGTGCTAGATTACCTCCACCGAAGGGACAGTAGCCGACACGATGTCGGCTGGGCTAGAGAGGACGGCCTGTGGCGATGGTGAGGGATACATCTCGTGATGTACGTCCGCCCATACGAGCATATATCCTCTTGAATTATGAGGCTCACTCAGAGGATGGCCAGTGGGCGTCAGAGTGCTTAGAGTTAGGCACAGCCAGCTGTGGTGAAACAGTGGACGAGGCCCTCAGAAACATCAAGGAAGCTAGCAAGCAATATATCGAAGCGATTACGGCTACCGGCGAATTGCACAGGGTCTTGAAGAGGCGGAAGATACCCGTTTATTTCGGAGAACCGGAGACATCCCATATCACCACGAAGACCGACGATGTTGCCGCGTCATCAGTGCTGCCTTTCTTGATCGCGGCAATAGGCGGGCATCGTGGCGCAGCTGCCTCTGTGTAGCAGCGAGCAGATAATCAACGCACTCGTGCGGGTTGGTTTCCAACCCGCATCTTCTAACCC
>DASRHH010000036.1:0-3845 GCA_035650635.1 Dehalococcoidia bacterium
GGTCGACGCGCGACGGCACCACGAACCGTTCGTAGATGCGACGCCCGTTGCCGAATTCCGGCCGGTTGCTGGGGGCCAGCTCCAGGCGCTGGTAGAACTTCTCTTCGATTGAGTCGCCGAAGAGCTCCTGCGCCAGCTGCACGGTGCGGCCGGCGTACTGCAGCACTTGCATCGCCTCGATGCCGGAGATCTCATCGAAGAACCAGCCGCAGCTGGTGTACATGAGCATGGCATGGCGCTGCAGCTCCATCAGCTTCAGCACCTGCGTCTTCTCTTCGTCGTTCAACGAATGCGAGGCCTGTCGCTCGAAGAACGCCTCGATGCTCTCGGCCTCACGGTCCAGCACGACAGCGACGTAGTTGTCGCGGGCGCCCCAGGGATCGTTAAGGTAACGGGCGCCAACGTCCTGAAAGGGCGTCGCGATCGAGTCGCGCAGCCAGTCGAGCGCCTCGCGCAGGGGCGCCCGCCAGCGCTGGTGCAGCGAGGGGCCGCTGGTGTTGCAGCCGCAATCGCTGCGCCAGCGCTCAACGCCATGGACGCAACTCCAGGAGGTGTTCTCGACCAGCTCCACCTGCATCTGCGGACGGAAACGCTCCAGGTAGTGCGCATAGTTGGTCAGCCGGGCCAGCTCGCCAGCCTCGATCTGGTTCAACGCATAGGCTAACGCCATCTCTCCGTGGCGATGGTGATGGCCGTAGGTCTCGCCGTCCGTAGCGATGTGGGCCAACTGCGATGGCAGGCCTTCGCTGTCCTCAGAGAAGATGCCGAGCAGCCGCTCGGCCAGCAGTTCGCCCCGTTCCAGGAGCCCCTCAAAGGCGACGCTGTGGGCGACCGGGCCATCGTAGAAGAAGACGGTAATCTCGCGGCCTGTGGGCAATCGCACCAGGTAGGGCTGGCGGGTATCGATGCCGCCGCCGGCGTCCTGCCAGGCCGAGCGACCGCCGAGACGGCGGACGCGCCACGCCTGGTGGGGCGCCAGGACGGTGAAAACAATGCCCTGCTCGGCCATCAGGTCCAGCGTCTCCAGGTCCACAGCCGTTTCCGGCAGCCACATCCCCTCCGGCCGCCGCTCGAAGCGGTGCTCGAAGTCCCGGATACCCCAGATGATCTGGGTGCGCTTATCACGGGAGTTGGCCAGCGGCATGATCATATGGTTGTAGGGTTGAGCGATGGCCGATCCGTGGCCGCCGTAGCGCCGCTGGCTCTCCTTGTCGGCCTCAATGACGGTGCGATAGACGTCCGGCGCGAAGTCGTCCAGCCACCAGAGCAGGGTCGGGCCGAAGTTGAAGCTGATGCTGGAGTAGTTGTTGACGATGCGCTCGATGCGGCCCTGGTCGTCCAGGATGCGGGCCGCCGAGTTGGGCGCGTAGCACTCGGCGGTTGTACGGTCGTTCCAGTCGTGGTAAGGGTAGGCGGAGTCCTGCGGCTCGATCGCCTCCAGCCAGGGGTTCTCACGGGGCGGCTGGTAGAAGTGGCCGTGGATGCAGACGAAGCGTTCTGAGCCCGGGGTCATACGGGCTTGAGGAAGAGGGTAGCCAGCGGCGGCAGGTTCAGCGAAAGCGAGTGCGGCCGGCCGTGGTAGTGCTTGTCCGTTGCGAAGATATCGCTGGGGTTGCCTGTACCGCTGCCGCCGAACTCCGTCGCGTCGCTGTTGAGTAGCTCGCGCCAGGCGCCGCCCCGCGGCACCCCTACCCGATAGGCCGGGCGCGGCACTTCCGTGAAGTTGCAGACCATCAGCACCATGTCGTTGCCTGCTTTGCGCAGGAAGCTGAGGACGCTTTGGTCGGCGTCGTTGGCGTCCACCCACTCGAAGCCTGACGGCTCGGTATCGAGGGCGTGCAGCGCTGGCTCAGCGGTGTAGAGGCGGTTGAGAGCAGTGACCAGCCGCTGGATGCCCTGGTGCGGCTCGTACTGCAAGAGGTGCCAGTCCAGGCTGCTCTCGTGGTCCCATTCGTGCCACTGGGCAATCTCATCGCCCATGAACAGCAGCTTCTTCCCGGGCTGGCCGTACATGTAGGAGAAGAGCAGCCGCAGGTTGGCGAACTTCTGCCAGTCGTCCTTGGGCATCTGGCCCAGCAGAGAACTCTTGCTGTGCACTACCTCATCGTGGCTTAGCGGCAGGACGAAGTTCTCCTGGAAGGCGTAAATCATGCGGAAGGTCAGCTCGCCGTGGTGATAACGGCGGTGCACCGGCTCATGGTGGAAGTAGCGCAGGGTGTCGTGCATCCAGCCCATGTCCCACTTCATCCCGAAGCCGAGGCCGCCGACGTAGGTCGGCCGCGAGACCATCGGCCAGGACGTCGACTCCTCGGCGATCGTCTGGACCTCAGGGTAGGAGCTGTAGACGGCTTCGTTGAGGCGGCGCAGCAGTGCGATTGCCTCCAGGTTCTCTCGGCCGCCGTACTGGTTCGGCATCCACTCGCCGGCGCGCCGGGAGTAGTCGCGGTAGAGCATCGAGGCCACGGCATCGACGCGCAGGCCGTCGGCGTGATAGCGGTCGAGCCAGAAGAGAGCGCTGCTCACCAGGAAGGCGCGCACTTCGTCACGACCGTAGTTGAAGATGTAACTGTTCCAGTCCGGGTGGAAGCCCAGGCGCGGGTCGGCGTGCTCGTAGAGGTGAGTGCCGTCGAAGAAGCCAAGGCCGTGCTGGTCGGTTGGGAAGTGGGAGGGCACCCAGTCCAGGATGACGCCGATGCCCTGCTGGTGCAGGTGGTCGACCATCTGCATGAAGTCCTGCGGCGTGCCATAGCGTGCCGTGGGCGAGAAGTAGCCAGTGGTCTGGTAGCCCCAGGAGCCGTAGAAGGGATGCTCCATGAGCGGCAGGAACTCTACGTGGGTGAAGCCCAGCCGCCTGGCATACTCGGCCAGCTTGGGCGCCAGCTCAGCATAGCTAAGCAGGCGGCGCGGCTCGGCGGGATCGCGCAGCCAGGAGCCCAGGTGCACCTCGTAGATGGCGATGGGGGCGCCCAGGGAGTTGCGTCGCTGCCGCGAGGCCAGCCACTCGCCGTCGTGCCAGGCGTAATCCAGGTCCCAGACGATCGATGCCGTCTTCGGCGGCTCCTCGCTGCTGAAGGCGTAGGGATCGGCTTTATCGACTTCGTAACCGAGGTAACGGGACGATATATGGAACTTGTAGCGCTCGCCGGCCCCGACTCCCGGGACGAAGCCTTCCCAGATGCCGGAGCTGGTCCGCGGCGCCAGCCGGTGCGAGGCCGTGTTCCAGTCGTTGAAGTCGCCGACAACGGATACGCGGTTGGCGTTGGGTGCCCATACCGCGAAGTAGGTACCTTTGACGCCGCTCTGCTCGACCAGGTGGGCGCCCAGCTTCTCGTAGAGCCGGAAGTGAGAGCCTTCGTTGAAGAGATGGAGGTCCTGGTCGGTTAGCAGCGAAAAATCAGGCCGGACTGGCTGATCGGTCAACGTTGGTCTCGTGATTGGCCTCCCCGGATACCCGTTCAGGGTAGGGTTTGTGACGTTGACTGCGCAGACGATTCACCGTTGTTAGCATCTCAATCATATCACGACTGGCCTGCATCTCCTCGAGGGAGAGACGGGCACGGCGCCGCCAGTTCGGCTCATCCGGGCCGCCCGTGCCGGGGCGGTTTTGCTGCTGCGTCTCCAGCCAGAGGTCCTCCAGGTTGACCATCACCGCCCGCGCCGGTGAGGACGCCAGGAAGCGCAGGCAGGCCCGCAGCACCTCGTCGATGAGCGGGGGCACGGTCTCCAGGAAGCCCAGACGGTGTAAGTAGCGCTCCAGGGACTCGCGGTCCGGGCGTCCTTTCCAGAACGAGACGAAGGTCGGCAGGTCGTGCGTATCGAAGGATGCCAGGCTCTCCGCGAGCGGC
>DASRHH010000037.1:0-16696 GCA_035650635.1 Dehalococcoidia bacterium
CCAGCGCCAGCAGTCGATAGCCGTCAAATATCGCTCCCTGCAACGGCGCCAGGCTCTTCTGCTCCGGCGAGACGAATTGCCAGCGGCTGGATGCCAGGGCTTGCGCTCGCCGGGCGTCCAGAGGCTGAAATGGCAGCGCCCCTGCCGTGTCCATCGGCTTCAATATAAACTAAGCGTGGCTCTGACAGGCCACTTTCGATGCAATACGACGACGCGATCGCCTACCTGCTGCAGTTCGCCGACTTCGAGCGCTCCGGCCGCTTCGCCGAGCGCCCGGACCTGGCGCCGATGCTCGACTTGCTGGCGCGCCTCGGCGACCCGCAACTGGGCCGGCCAACGGTGCATATCGCCGGCAGCAAGGGCAAGGGCAGCACCGCAGCGATGACCGAGAGCATCCTGCGGGCCGCCGGCTATCGCACCGGCCTCTGCAGCAGCCCGCACCTGCACTCCTACTGCGAGCGCATCCGCATCGATGGCCGGCCGATCGCAGAGTCGGAATTCGCGGCGCTAGTGGACGCGATCAGACCGGCGGTCAAGGCCGTCAACCAGCGCGAGGACGGCCGACGCCTCATCACCTTCGACCTCCTGACCGCGATGGGCTTTCTCGCCTTCCGTGAGCACGCCGTCGACGTGCAGGTGGTTGAAGTGGGGCTGGGCGGCCGGCTGGACAGCACCAACGTTTTTCAGGCTACGGACGTTTGCGTAATCACGCCGCTCAGCCTGGAGCACACCCCCATCCTCGGCGATACCGTGGAGGCGATCGCTACCGAAAAGGCCGGCATCACCCGGCCCGGCAGCCGGGTCGTCATGGCTGTGCAAGCCTATCCCGAAGCGGCAGAGGTCGTGCGCGCCGCAGCCGCACGGGCCGGGGCCTCACTGCAGGAGGTAGAGCAGGCCTACGCCGCGCAGGTCACCGGGATAAGTCTGCAGGGCACGCGCTTCGCACTCCAGCGACCGCTCGGTCCACCGCTGTCTATCGAGTTGCCGCTCCTGGGCCGCCACCAGGTCGAGAATGCGGCTACAGCCATCGCGGCGGTGTCAGCTCTGCCGCTGGCGGTGCCGGATGAAGCGATCGCGGAGGGTCTGCGATGCGTCCGCTGGCCCGGTCGTCTCGAGGTCCTCCAGACGGATCCGCTGGTGCTGGCGGACGGCGCCCATAACCGGGATTCCGCCCGCCGCCTGCGAGAGGCGCTAACGGAGCTGCTCCCTGGCTGCGAGGTGATCTACGTCGCCGGCACATCTGCGGACAAGAATATCTCAGCTATCGTAGAGGAGCTGGCGCCGGCCGGGGCGCACGTCATCGCGACGCAAAGCAGGCACCCGCGATCGCTGCCGGCGGAGGATGTGGCAGCGGCGTTCGCGGCCGCCGGCGGCGACGTCGAGACGGTCGTCAGCCCGGCGGCAGCCATCGACCGCGCGCTGGCGCTAGCGTCGAAAAAGACAGTAATATGCTTGGTGGGCTCGCTTTTCCTGGTGGCTGAAGGCCGCGAACACCTGGGCCTGATGGACCGTGTCTAGGAGGGAGAAACGCCGATGCGAGAGGTGAAACCCAGGCGGGTGGTAATCACCGGCATGGGCGCCATCACACCAATCGGCAACTCCGTAGACGCCTTCTGGCAGAACTGTCTGGCCGGCAAATCCGGCATCGCTGAAGTCTCCGTCTTTGACGCCTCCCCATACCCCGCTCACATCGCGGGCGAGGTGAAGAACTTCGACCCTGCGGACTATATCGAGCATCGCGAGGCCCGGCGCATGGGCCGCTTCACGCAGCTTGCCATCGCAGCCAGCTATGAGGCGCTGACACACTCCGGCCTCGAGCTAGAGCGCGAGGATCGGGAGCGCATCGGCGTCGTCCTGGGGGTCGGCATCGGCGGCCTGCCCAACGTCGATGAGGGCGTCCGGACGATCGTCGAAAAGGGCGGCATGCGGCTGGATCCACTCTTCCTGCCAAAGATGCTGCCCAACATGGCGGCTGCCCGCCTGGCGCTGCTCCACGGCCTCAAAGGCTACAACAACACCGCCACGACCGCCTGTGCCGCCGGCACCCACGCGATGGGCGACGCGGCACACCTTATTCGCTGGGGTCTGGCCGACGTGATGATCACCGGCGGCGCTGAGGCCGCCATCTCCGAGGTCGGCTTGTGCGGCTTCGCCGTGATGAGGGCGCTCTCGACCGAGAATGAGCCGCCGGAGAAGGCGAGCAAGCCGTTCGACGCCCGGCGCGACGGCTTCGTTGCGGCTGAGGGCAGCGGCATCTTCGTCATGGAGAGCCTGGAGCACGCCCAGGCCCGCGACGCCCAGATCCTGGCGGAGATCATTGGCTACGGCAACACGAACGACGCCTACCACATCGTTGCGCCTTGTGCTGACGGCGACGGCGCCATCCGCTGCATGCAGCTGGCCCTGGAGGACGCGGGTATCTCGCCGGGAGAGGTCGACTACATCAATGCCCATGGCACCTCGACGCCGCTGAACGACGCCGCCGAGACCTCCGCCATCAAGCGCGTCTTCGGCGAATACGCCTATCGTATTCCGGTGAGCTCCACCAAGTCGATGATCGGCCATGCCTTTGGGGCCGCCGGCGCCATGGAGTCCATCGCCTCGATCAAGACGCTGGAGACGGGCTGGATCCACCCGACGATCAACTACGAGGAGCCAGACCCGGAATGCGACCTGGATTACGTCCCCAACGAGCCGCGCCAGGCTGATGTCAAGATCATCCTCAAGAACAGCTTTGGCTTTGGCGGGCAGAACGCCAGCCTCGTGCTCAAGCGCTTTGATGGCTAGCCTGGCGGGAGCCGCCGCGTGAGGGTCCTGGTTGTCGGCGGCGCGGGCTACATCGGGTCCGTCACCGTCGACCAGCTTGTCTCAGCCGGTCACAGCGTCGTCGTTCTGGACTCCCTGGTCGCCGGCCACAAATCCGCCGTCCACAAAAAGGCCAAGCTCGTTAAGGCCGATTGCCGCGACGAAGACGAGCTGGGCAAGCTTTTCGCCACTAACGACTTCGATGCCGTCCTCCACTACGGCGGCTACATCCAGGCTGCCGAGTCGATGCGCCATCCCGACCGCTACTTCGCGAACAACGTCGGCGGCGTGATCAGCGTCCTCAACGCCATGCTGGCCTACGGCGTCTCACGATTCGTCTTCAGCTCCAGCGCCGCCGTCTACGGCGAGCCGGAGGCCAACCCCATTCCCGAGGACGCACCTATCCGTCCCGTTAACCCCTATGGCGAAAGCAAGGCTATCGTGGAGCGGCTCCTGGCCTGGTACGGCAGCCAGTGCGGCCTGCGCTCAATCGCCCTGCGCTACTTCAACGCGGCCGGCGCCACCGAACATCTGGGCGAGGACCACCGCCCGGAAACCCACCTCATCCCCATCGCGCTGGACGTAGCGCAGGGGAAGCGCGAGCAGCTTTCGCTCTACGGTATGGATTACCCAACGCCGGACGGCACCTGCATCCGCGACTACATCCACGTCTCCGACCTGGCGCGCGCCCACTCCCTGGCGCTGGAGCGGCTGCTGCAGCAGCATCCGGAATCCGGCGTCTACAACCTGGGCAATGGCAACGGCTTCTCCAATCGCGAGGTCATCGAGGCAGTGCGGCGGGTCAGCGGCCACGAGCTGCCGGTCTGCGAGGAGCCACCCCGTGAGGGCGACCCGGCCGTGCTGGTCGCCTCCTGCGAACGCGCCAAGGTGGAACTCGACTGGCAACCAGAATTTACGTCGCTGGACGAAATCGTCGGCTCGGCCTGGCGTTGGCGCCAGGCGCACCCGGACGGCTACGAAGACTAGCCTCGCGCCTAAAAGATCGCCTTGATGACGGGCCAGACCAGGCCTTCCCAGAGCCCACCCAGGATCAGGCCTGTCCAGAGCAGCGAGTGAGGGATGCTGCCGAGCACGCTGATTGCGTAGGCGACGTCTCGTCGCAACGCCAGCGAGTGGAAGGCGACGGCGCGCCAGAACGGCCCCAGCAGCATTACCAGCAGCGGCAGCAGCAGGATCAGCGAAAGTACCGCCAGCAGGCTCTGCGGGTGCACCAGCGGCCGGTACATGCGACTCAGGAGCCGGTGGTCGCGCGCCCATTCTCTGAAAGCCACCAACACCGTCTGCTCGCTGAGCATCGCCAGGAAGATGGCCGCGAAGACCGCCATAACGGCGCCCATCGCGAGCGCGGCACTCCAGCGCCCGATCGTCGCGACCAGTAGCAGCGCCAACGGCGTACCGGCCGCCGCCTCGATACGCCAGAGGATGACCGAGGCGCTAAGACGCGGGGTCACGTGCTGGCGCAACCCATCGAAGACGGACGGCCGCCAGTTCAGCCTTGCCAGTGCAGCTCTTGGTCCGGTCATTTCAGGTTAACGGGAACGCCTCCAGACGATTGTAGAGGGCGCCCTCCCGGGTGAGAACGCTCCGCATTAAAGA
The DNA here is from genome assembly GCA_035650635.1 of Dehalococcoidia bacterium. Classification (GTDB taxonomy): domain Bacteria; phylum Chloroflexota; class Dehalococcoidia; order SM23-28-2; family DASRHH01; genus DASRHH01. The sequence continues at coordinate 4,423 of DASRHH010000037.1, forward strand.
CACCTCCGTAGATAGAAACGTTTCTTCGGGCACATTCGTGTCTGCCAGGGCCTGGCGAATCGCGTCTTTGAGGGCGCTCGCCTGCGCCGGCGGTACCCGCGCCAACGTCAGGTGTGGCGCGAAGGGACGGCCTTCTAGATGGAACCCCAGCGGCAGCAGCGCCTCATCCACGCGGGCCTGCAGGCTCTTCAGCCGATCGAGGTCACCGGCCAGACCGAGCCAGAGCACACGCGGGCGCCGCTCGTCGAAGATGCCGGCGCCGGCTGTGCTCAGGCTGAGAGCACCCTGACCCGCTGCAGCGCCTTGCAACGCCCGCGAGAGATCGAGCAGCCTCCCGGTGGCCACATTGCCGAGGAACTTCAGCGTCAGGTGGATGCCCTGCGGCCGCACCCAGCGCAGCCGCCCCAGGCCGCGCTCTCGTAGCTGTTGCTGAACGGCGGCGATAGCCTCTCGAACGGAGTCCGGCAACTCCAGCGCTACGAACAACCGCCAAGCTTCAGGCGGATTCGCCATAGCCCAGGAGGCGCGCCGCGTTGCCGCCCAACACCAGAGCCTGCGTCCGCGGCTCCGTCACGTTGCGCCGGATCGCTTCCAGCTGGCGGTTCACGCCGATCAGGGGGAAGTCGCTGCCGAAGAGAACACGCTCCGGCACCGTCTGCTCGATGACCTGGCCATAGGCGGCCTCACCGTAGAGGAACGGCACGCCGGCTGTATCAAAAAAAAGGTCGGCGACCGCCGGGCCGACCGATGTCATGTGCGCGTAGAATGGCAGCCCGCCCGCCAGGTGGGCTCCCACGATGGGCAGCCCCGGGTTCGCGGTCACAAATCTATAGAAGGCATCGAGACGCAGCCCCTGCTTGCCGGGATACTGGTGACCCACCGGCTCCGAGACGTGGAAGAGCAGCAACAGGCCTAGCTCCTTGGCGGCATGAAGCAGTACCTCGCCGCCGGCACCGTCCAGCTCGTAACCCTGGTTCTCGGGCCGCAGCTCACCGGCGCCGCGAGCGCCGGCCCGGGCGCAGCGCTCCGCTTCGCGCAGAGCCGGCTCGCCCAGCGCCGGGTTGAGGGTACAAAAGGGGATGATGCGTCCTTTGCTGGCGGCCGCCGCCTCCAGAATGTAGTCGTTGTGGCGCCGGCAGAGGTCGCCGGCCTGCCAGGCGAAACCGAGCGCGATGGCGGCGTGCACACCTGCGGAGTCCATCTCCGCCAGCAGCTCCTCCGCCGTGGCAACCCGGGCACGGGGGCTGGAGTACATCTCGCGGAAGGTGGGGTCAGTCTGGAGAAAGCGGTCGCGTTCGTCACTGACCTCCGGCGGGAAGATGTGGGTATGAAAATCGATGATCACGCGGCGATGATAGCACCCGCCTCGAAGCCGTCGCCAGAGCGATTTCACCTCGTTCGACGCATAGGCGTTTGCTACAATGGTTCTCACGATGGCCAGCAAGCGGGACTATTACGAGACGCTCGGCGTGCCCCGAAGCGCCAACCAGGAAGACATCAAGCGCGCCTTCCGCAAGCTGGCCATGCAGTACCACCCGGACCGCAACAAGGACAATGGCGCCGAGGCCCGCTTCAAGGAGATCGGCGAGGCCTACGAGGTGCTCTCTGACCCTGAGAAGCGCCAGGCCTACGACCGCTTCGGCCACAGCGGCCTGCAGGGCTTCGAGTTTGGCAGGCCGTTCGAAGGCTTCGACTTCGGAGGCTTCGGCGACATCTTCGATGCCTTCTTCGGCGGTGCGGCCGGCGGCGGCCGCCAGCCGCAGCGCGGCAACGATCACAAGGTGACCGTACAGCTGGAGTTCGAGGAAGCCGCTTTCGGCGCCGAGAAAGAAGTCGAGATCCAGCGCAGCGAGGCCTGCAGCCGTTGTGGCGGCGCCGGCGCCGAGCCTGGCAGCCAGCGCACCAAGTGCCCGACCTGTGGCGGCAGCGGCGAGGTGCGCCGCGCCCAGCGCAGCTTCTTCGGCCAGTTCATCAACGTCGCCACCTGTTCGCAATGCCGCGGCGAGGGCTCGATTATCACCAACCCCTGCCGTGACTGCCGCGGCGCCGGCCGCGAGCGCCGCAGCCGCAAGCTGCTGGTGACGATACCGGCCGGCGTCGACGACGGCTCCCAGATGCGCCTCAGCGGTGAGGGCGATGCCGGCTCCAACGGCGGCCCCGCCGGCAACCTCTACGTGGTCCTGCAGGTCAAGGCGCACCCGTTCTTCCAGCGCGAGGAGTACGACCTGGTGTACGACCTGCGGCTAAACATGGCGCAGGCGGCCCTCGGCTGCGAGGCGCCGATACCCACACTCGAAGAGAAGGTGCAGACGCTGCGCATTCCGCCGGGCACCCAGAGCGGCGACGTCTTCCGAATGAAGGGTAAGGGCATCCAGCACCTGCGCGCCGGCGGCCGCGGCGACCTGCTGGTTAGAGCCAATGTCATCATCCCGGAGGAGCTGACCGACGAGCAACGCGAGCTGCTGGAGGAGCTAGCCCGCACCTTTGATAGCGACGGCGCCGATGGCGAACGCGGTCTCTTTGGCAAGATCCGCGACGCCCTGAGCTAGAGTCGCTCGGCCGACGCTATGGCTGATTGGCTCGAGTTCCGACTGGAGGTCGCGGCCCGCGACGCGGAGCTGGTCGCCGATATCCTGCAGCAGCAGTGCCCCGGCGGCACCGCCATCGACGAGCGCCATGCCCCCAGGCCGAGCGACGAGTGGTACGATCCCGCGCTACGAAGAGGGGTCGATGGCGATCGCGTTATCGTGCGGGCCTTCTTGCCGGCGGACCATGACGCCGGTGGCCTGCGTCGCTCACTTCACCTGGCCCTCAGCTTCGCGCCGCTGAGCCGACGGCCGCGCTGGCTGCGCTCCCGCCGCCTGCGAGAGCAGGACTGGCAGGAGGGCTGGAAGCGCTACTTCCGTCCGCTGCACATCGGCCAGCACCTGGTGGTCAAGCCGTCGTGGCGGCGCTACACGGCCCGCCGAGGCGACGTGGTTATCGAACTCGATCCGGGCATGGCATTCGGCACCGGCCAGCACCCGACGACCGCGATGTGCCTGCAGGCCATCGAGCGCCACCTGCATCCCGGCGAGCGCGTGCTGGACATTGGCACCGGCTCAGGTATCCTGGCGATCGCAGCGGTGCTGCTCGGCGCAGCCGGCGTGCTCGCCATCGATAACGACCCGCAGGCCGTCAAGGCCGCGAAGGCCAACGCTGCCGCTAACAGCGTCTCCCCGCTGATCCAGGCACGAGAGACAACGCTGGAGAAGCTGTCACCTATCGGCGAGTACGCCATTGTCCTCGCCAACGTCAGCGGCCTCTTCGTCGAACGGCTGCATTCGCAGCTGGCATGTGCACTGGCGCCCGGCGGGCGACTCATCGTCGGCGGGTTCCTGGCAGAGACGTCGGAGTCGCTGGCCAGCATGCTGGAGGGCGACGGCCTGCGCATCGCCGGGCGACTGGAGGACGGCGAATGGCGAGTCCTGGTCGCTGAAAAGCCGGATGCGTAGGTTCTACCTCGACCATCCGCTGGCGATTGGAGATGACGCGGAGTTGGACGCTGACCTGGCGCAGCGGCTGCACAAGGTGCTGCGGTTGCGCCCTGGCGAGCGAATCATCCTGATCAACGGCTCGCAGCACGAGTTCGAAGCGGAAATCCTGGCGCTGAGCGCTCGCGCCGGCACCGCTCGTGTGCTCTCGCGACAGGCCGCCCTCGCGGAGCCAGGGGTCCGTGTCACCCTCTACCAGTCGCTGATCCGCGAGAACCGCTTCGAGCTAGTGCTGGAGAAAGCGACCGAACTGGGAGTTGCGGCCATCGTGCCGCTGGCGTCGCGGCGTAGCGTCGTGCGCGCCGACGAGCGGTCGGCGCGCCGCCAGCGCTGGCAGCGCATCCTGGTGGAGGCGGCGGAGCAGTGCGGCCGCGCTGGCCCGCCCACTCTCGGCGAACCCGTCGACCTGGAGACCGCCTTCGCCAAGGCGGAGGGCGCGCTCATCCTGCCCTGGGAGGAAGAGCGGGCGTGCTCGCTCAGTGAGGCTCTGCAGGATTTGCCGGCCGAGACTGCGGCGGTCAGCCTCTTCATCGGCCCGGAGGGCGGCTTTGAGGCGGCGGAGGTCGAGACTGCGCGCGCGTCTGGCGCCCAAATTGTCTCGCTGGGGCGGCGCATCCTGCGCTCCGAGACAGCGGCGATCGCTGCCGTCTCGCTGGTCATGCAGTCGCTAGGAGAGCTGGGTTAGCGGAGCTTCGTAAAGAGCATCGCATCGACGCGCACGCCCTGGACGATAGCCTCCCAATGCAGATGGGGCCCGTCCGCCAGGCCAGTCGCGCCCACATAACCAATGAGGTCTCCCGCCCTGACCAACTGCCCTTCCTCGACCGCGAAACCTGAGAGGTGGTGGTAGCCGCTAAAGACGCCCCCACCGTGGTCAATGACGATCGAGCCGCCGCGCAGGTAGAGCAGTCCAGCATAAGCGACCTTTCCGGAGGCAGCAGCCATCACCGGCGTGGCCTCATCGGCGGCGATGTCCGTGCCGGTGTGCGGGCTAAGCGGTCCGCCATTGATGGAGCGGCTGGTGCCGAAAATATTCGTTATCGGGCCGGCCACCGGCTTGATCCACGCGCCGCTCCAGCGCACGGGTGTCGTGAAGGCGGAGTAGATGCGCGCCAGCAACGCGTTCTCTTGCAGGATAGCGACGGAATCGACCAACAGCCCGGAGGAGTCCGGCGGCAGCGTCAGGTAATCCACCGGGAAATCATAGGGGTCCACAAGCACCCTGCCGGTCAGCGTCTCCAGACCTTCACCCTTGACCTCTACGCTGTAGTAACCCGTCTCGATGTCCATCGCCAGGCCGACGGCGCCAACCCAATCGCTACCTCTGGGCAGCAGGCGATAGCTAGAACCGTTGAAGTAGGCCCGCACATCGCCGACCGCAGAGGGCGCTCCTGACAACGCGACGGTGAAGAAGCCGCCCTGGCGAGCCAGCGTATCGTCCAGGGTCAGCTCCGGCGGTGAGGGCGTTGGCGTGGGGCTGGGAGGCTGCGTGGGCGTCGGGATCGGGGTCGGCGTATCGAGGCGTAGCTGGACGAACGCCTGGTTCGCGGCGGGCGCCGAACTGCCACAAGCCACAACCAGCCCCAGCAGGACGACGACTGTGGAAAGAAAGAGCGAGCGGGCGGGAAGATTTCGACCAGACATTACCCTATAGTTAACGTCATGAGTAGCTTGAAGTTCCACATTGCGCAGACCGATCTCGGAATTATCGCGATGGTATTCTCGCGCTACGGGCTCTGGGCCGTCTCACCGCCGCTGGCCAGTGAGGAGGCCGCCCGTGAGCGTCTCCCCGAGTGGAACGCGAGCGAGCCGATTTCAGCTGACGAAGCCGCCCCGGTCGCGGAGCGCCTGCGACGGCACCTACGCGGCGAGCCCGTCTGCTACGACGGAGTCGCGGTCGATTGGAGTGGCGTGGCGGACTTCAGCCGGCGGGCCATGGAGGCCGCGTTGAGCATCCCCTGGGGGCAGACGCGGACCTACAGTTGGCTGGCGACCGAGGCCGGCAACCCGCGGGCGTCGCGGGCGGCGGGACAGGCGATGGCTCGCAACCGGCTGGCGATCGTTGTCCCCTGCCACCGGGTGCTGGCGTCCGATGGCTCGCTTTGCGGCTACGCCGGCGGCCTGGACGTCAAGCGGCGCCTCCTGGACCTGGAACGCGGCAGCGAGCGCCCCTCTAGGCGCTGACCTGGCCCCATGCGCCCAGGGTCTGCGCCAGGCGCTCCCGCAGCTCTGCGCAGAAGCGGGAGCGCGGTAGCTCCAGCGCCACCTCGCTGCCGTCGCGCTCCCGGATCGAGAGACGCACGGGGTCCTGGCCCTCGTACTCGCGCAGCAGGTTGACGACGGAGCGCAGCCGCTCGCGGTCGGCATTTTCGTCGTCGGACTCCTCCACGATCACGCGTATTAGCCGCGGCGCCTCCACTACGGCCGTCGCCAAAGCGACGCCTTCGGGAGCATCAGCCTTAGGCGCATGGCCATTCCCGTTGCCACTATGTGCCTCTCGCTTGCGCGCCACCGGGGCGGCCGCGGGCGCCGATGGCTCGTCGCCTGCGGTAGACTCGGCCATCTCGAAGACGGATGCCTTCTGCACGCTGACCTGCAGGCGGCCATCGCCACGGGCGCGGATTCGCACCGCCGCCAGGATGATGTTGCCGTGCTGCCAGATATCGCGGGTCTGCTCGTAGGTGTCCGGCCAGACCGTGACCTCCAGGGTTGCCGAGAGGTCCTCCAGCTCGACCGCCAGGAACGACCGGCCGTCCTTGGTGCTGATCAGGCGGGTATGCGCTACGTAACCTGCGATGACGATATCACGCCCGACAAGCTCCTCGTCCACCTCGGCCAACTGCGCCGTCACCTGCGAGGCCAGGGGCACGGCGGCCCGGGAGAACGGGTGTTCCGAGATGTAGACGCCCAGCAACTCCTTCTCCCAGCTCAGGCGCCGGCTGAGGGGCGTCTTGCTGTCGGCGATAGGGACTGCCGCCATGTTGACGGAGTCTTCCTGTCCCATCAGGTCGAACAGCGTGCTCTGGCCGCTCTCCTTGACCTTCTGGGCCCGCTGCGCTAGCGCGATCAGGCGGTCCAGGGCGTCCAGCAGGCCGCCGCGCTCCGCGAAGGCGTCGAAGGCGCCGGCCCGGATCATGCTCTCCAGGCCACGCTTGTTGAGGGCGCCCGCTGGCACTCGCTCGAAGAAGTCCTCGATGCCTGCGAACGGCCCGCCGGCATCGCGAGCAGCGACTATGGCCTCGCCCACGGCCTCGCCGGCGTTCTTGACGTTGCCCAGGCCGAAGCGAATCGCCCGAGCGCCGCTCTCCTGCGGCTCCAGCGAGAAGTTGAGCCGGCTGCGGTTGACGTCCGGCGGCAGCACCGCGATGCCGAGGCGGATGCACTCCGTATACGCCTCCGCAACCCGCTTGGCCGGCCCGGCGGGATGGTTATCGGCCATCATGAGGACGGCCGTCATGTACTCCTCCGGGTAGTTAGCCTTGAGGTAGGCCGTCTGATAGGCGATTGTGCCGTAGGAGACGGCGTGCGCCTTGTTGAACGCGTAACCGGCAAACGGCTCGATCAGCTGGAAGATCGTTAGCGCCAGTTTGCGGTCGTAGCCCAGTTCCACAGCGCCCCTGGTGAAACGCTCCTCCTCCGCCGCCATCACCGAGCGGATCTTCTTGCCCATCGCTTTGCGCATGACATCCGCCTGGCCCAGGGAGTAGCCGGCGAACTTCTGCGCGATGAGCAGCACCTGGTCCTGGTAGACGATCACTCCGTAGGTCTCGTCGAGGATCTCCGCCAGGTCCGTATGTGGGTAGCGGGCGGACTCCAGGCCGTGCTTGGCGCGGATGTAGGTGGGGATGTGCTGCATGGGGCCGGGGCGGTAGAGCGCGACCATCGCGGCCAGGTCCCGGATAGAGTTCGGCTTCAGCTCCTGAACATAGCGCCGCATGCCGGCCGACTCCAGCTGGAAGACGCCAAACGTCTCCCCCTGTGCGAGCATCTCGTAGGTCCTGGCGTCGCCCTCCGGCAGGCGATTGATATCGATCTCCTCACCGCGAGTTTGCTTGATGACCTCGATCGCCGTGCCGAGGATCGTCAGGTTGGTCAGGCCCAGGAAGTCCATTTTCAGCAGGCCCAGTGCCGCCACGTCGTTCATGGCGTACTGGGTCGTAGGCAGGGCATCCGGATCGTTGTTGGCGGGGCGCTGCAACGGCAGGTAGTTAACCAGTGGTTCCGGCGCAATGACGACACCTGCCGCGTGCGTGCTGGAATGACGTGCGACGCCCTCGAGTTGCTTGGCGCTATCAACCAAACGCCTGACCTGCTCGTCTTGCTGGTAGACCTGTCGCATCTCGGAGCTCTCAGCCAACGCGCGGTCGATGCTGACGATGCCGAACGATGGCGGTAGGTTCGGCACCAGACGGACAACGCGGTCGACATCTGCGTAGGTCATGCCGAGCGCGCGACCAACGTCTCGTAGCGAGGCCTTGGCGCCCAGTGTCCCGAAGGTGATGATCTGCGCCACTCTGTCCGAGCCGTACTTCTGGGCGGCATAACGGATCATCTCATCCCGACGGTTCTCGGCGAAGTCCATGTCCACGTCCGGCATCTCTTTGCGCTCCTCGTGGATGAAGCGCTCGAAGACCAGCCGGTGCTCGATCGGGTCGATGTCCGTGACACCGAGAGTGTAGAGGATAACTGAGGCCGCGGCCGAGCCGCGGATTGCGAAGAGGATGCCCCGCTCGCGGGCGTAGCGTGCCAGGTCGTAGACAATCAGGATATAGTCCGTGAACCCAGTCGTCCTCACGACGGCCAGCTCGTAGTCGAGCCTCTGCCGCACATCCTGCAAGCCGTCCTTGTAGCGGCGTTCCATCCCCTCGTAACAGAGGTTGCGCAGGTGGTCCTCAGAGGTCAGGCCGGCCGGGACTTCGGCAGCCGGCAGCCGGATGCGCCCGAAGTCCAGGGTGAGGTCGCATTTCTCAGCAACCTGCCAGGTGTTGGTTACCGCTTCCGGCAGTTCCGGAAACGCCGCCAGCATCTCCTCTTCCGACTTCAGGTAATACGAGTCCGAGTTGCCGGCCATGCGCATGCGCTTCTCGTCCGGCAGCGTGCTGTTAGTGCCGATGCAGAGCAGCAGGTCCTGGGTGCTCCAGTCGTCGTGGTGGACGTAATGGACGTCGTTGGTGGCGACCAGCGGGATAGCGAGCTCGCGGGCGAGGCGCACCAGCTTCTGGTTGAGCGCGACCATGTCCTCGATCCCGTGCTCCTGCAGCTCGATGTAGAAGTCGCCGTCGAAGATATCACGATAGTCGCGCGCCGCCGCAACCGCCTCGTCGTAGCGATCGTCGGTCAGCAGGCGGCAGATGTGGCTGGAGTTGCAGCCGGAGAGGGCAATCAGGCCCTTCGAGTGCTGCTCCAGCACCTCGCGGTCCATGCGCGGCTTGTAAAAGAAGCCCTCCAGGTGCGCCTTTGTCGAGGCCGCCATCAGGTTGCGATAGCCTGCCTCGTTCTTGGCGAGGATCGTCATGTGGTAGGGCTGCTTCTCGGAGGGATCGCGCAGCAGCCGCGATTCCCGCGCCACGTAGGCCTCAATGCCGATGATCGGCTTCAACCCGCGCGACTTCGCCTCGCGATAGAACTGGATGGCGCCGTAAAGCACGCCGTGGTCAGTGAGACCTATCGCTTCCTGGCCCAGCTCCTGCGCGCGGTCCATGAGCAGCGGAATCCGCGAGAGGCCGTCCAACAGCGAATATTCGGTGTGAAGGTGCAGGTGCGTAAACATCTTGCTAATTAACCACCGAGAGCAGGCTCATTATACGGCGCGCGGACAGTGGGCCCGCAAGTTATTTTATGTCAAAAACGGCGCCAACCGTGCGAGTGGGGAAAAGTCGCTACGCCTGCTCCAGCTCGAACGCTGTGTGCAGCGCGCGGACGGCGTCGGCCGCCTGCTTCTCCGAGATGATGCAGGTGATGCGGATCTCGCTGGTGGTGATCATCTCGATGTTAATGCCGGCTTCGTAGAGGCAGCGGAACATGCGCGCGGCGTAGCCGGCGGCGCTCTGCATGCCGGCGCCGACGATGCTCACCTTCGCCAGCCCGGTCTCGCCCAACACCTCCGGCGCATCGATGCCCTGGGCGACAGGCTTGATGATCGCAATCGCGCGCGGCAGGTCGCCCTTGCTCACCGTGAATGTGAGGTCGGTCAGGCGCTCGCTGCTGGCGTTCTGGACTATCGTGTCGATGCTGATGCCGGCATCGGCCAGCGGCTCGAAGAGCGTCGCCGCGATGCCGGGCCGGTCAGGGACGCCGCGCACGGTGATGCGGCCGACGTCGGCGTCCTGGGCGATCGCCATAACCCGATTGCGCTGCTCCATATCAATGCCTCCGTGAATCAGGGTGCCGGTCGCCTCCACAAAGCTGGAGGCGACCAACAAGGGCAGTTCGTAGACCGCGGCCAGCTCGATGGCGCGCGAGTGCATGACGCGGGCGCCATAGCTGGCCAGCTCCAGCATCTCCTCATAGCTAATTTCGTCGAGCTTGCGGGCCCCCGGCACGACGCGGGGATCAGCAGTGTAGATGCCCTCTACATCGGTATAGATCTCGCAGGCCGAGGCTCCCAAACCGACGGCCAGGGCGACAGCGGTCGTATCGGAGCCGCCGCGGCCGAGCGTGGTCACATCAAGCTCGTCCGTGATCCCCTGGAACCCCGCGACGATGACGATGCGGCCTTCGTCGAGTTCCCGCTGAATGCGCTGCGGGTCGACCTTGAGGATGCGGGCGCGGCCGTAGCGCTTGTCCGTGCCGATGCCAGCCTGGGCGCCGCTGAGCGCCACGGCCGGATGGCCCAGGTGCTTCAACGCCATCGCCAGAAGCGTGCAGGAGACGATTTCGCCTGTCGAAAGCAGGAGGTCCATCTCCCGCGCCTCTGGCTCGTCGGTCATCTCGCCGGCCAATGCGATCAGCTCGTCGGTGGTGTCGCCCATCGCCGAGACGGTGACGACCAGCTGGTCGCCGGCCTCGTGCCGGGCCACGACGCGCCGCGCGACGTGCTTGATGCGCTCGGCATCGCCGACTGAGGTGCCGCCGTATTTCTGTACGACCAAGGCCATCAGCGTGCCTCGACCACTTCGGCGCCGCGCTCCGAAGGGCGCGTAACGACGACGCGGCCATCGACCTCGCGGGCCGCGGCGGCGTCGCTCATCGCCCGGCCGATGCGCTCCTCATCGCCGGCGGCAAGGGCGCAGATAGTCGAACCGCCGCCGGAGAGGTAGGCGCAGAGGGCGCCGGCGGCCTTTGCAGCCTCAAAGATGGGGAACATGGCGGGGAAGATGCTGCTGCGCGCCGGTTGATGCAGACGGTCCTGCGTCGCCTCGTCCAGCAGCTCCAGGCGCCTGCCCGCCAGCGCTGCTACGAGCAGCGCGGCCCGGCCGACGTTGTAGACGGCGTCAGAGCGGCTGAGCTGCGCCGGCAGCACGCGGCGGCTCTTCTGCGTGGCCATCTGGAAGTCGGGCACGTACAGTACGGCGCTCAGGCCGTCCGGGAGCGAGACGCCGGCGTGAGCGACTCGCCCGTCCTCCATTGTCACGGCTACCTGCATGCCACCGAAGATGGCCGGAGCGGCGTTATCGGCGTGGTGCTCCAACGCGCTGGCATGCTGGAGCAGCTCTTCGGTGGTGAGCGGGTCGCTCAACATCGCGTTGGCCGCCATGAGGCCGCCAACGCGCAAGATGGCGCTGGCGCCCAGCCCGCGGGCCAGTGGCACGGCGTCATCGTAGTCGGCGGCAAGGAGCGGCGCTTCCTCGCCCTGGGCCTGGAAGAGCCGCCGCGCCGCCTCAATCACCAGGCGGCCGGCGCCGCCCTCGGGGATCGAGGTGTCGCGCTGCAGTGTGACTGTGCCGCTTAGCTCTAGCGCCAGGCCCAGGCAGTCGAAGCCCGGGCCAAGGTTAGCGCTGGTCGCGGGGACTCGGACGGTTACTTGATCGGGCGGCATTCGAGAAGAAACCTTCGCAATTCTACGCTCGTCATCGTAGCATCGAGCGAAAGGCCGGACAAGAAGGCGCTCAGTCGAGCGAGTCCAGCACGTGGCTCACAACGGCCCAGCAGAGGCCGGTGACGCGGGATTCCGCCTGCCCGGCATCGATGACGACGAAGCGCCTGGGCTCCCGTTTCGCCAGCTCCAGGAAACCCTGCCGCACCCGCTCGTGGAAATCGCGCTCCTCGCGGCCAATCCGGTCAGAGACGGCCTCGCCGCGCTTGCGCGCCAGCCCGACTTCGACCGGTATGTCGAGGAGCAAGGTCAGGTCAGGCAGCAGTCCGCCTGTCGCGACGTGGTTGACAGCGCGCAGCTGGTCGTGATTGAGGCCGCGGCCGTACCCCTGGTAGGCCAGCGTAGAATCGACGAAGCGAGAGCAGATTACGTTAATGCCATCTTCCAGCGCCGGTTGGAGGACCTCCGCCACGTGTTGTGCACGGTCTGCCTCGAAGAGGAACAGCTCCGCCACAGCCGAGAGCTCCGTGCCCGACGAGACCTCGCCCGTGAAGAAGCCCCAGATCTCCCGCCCGAATTCGGTGCCGCCCGGCTCCGCCGTCAGGAGCACCGGATAGTCGTGCTCCAGCATGAGATCGCGCAGAGCCACAGCCTGGCTGGATTTGCCGGAGCCATCCCCACCCTCCAGCGTGATGAAGCGACCGTTGCGGCTCAAGCTGCGCTCTAGTCCGGCCGGCTGGGCATGATGCGCACGTAGCGCTGCGGC
>DASRHH010000038.1:0-10540 GCA_035650635.1 Dehalococcoidia bacterium
CGGTATCTCGGACTCGTGGCCGACAAACACCCAGTTGCGGTAGAAGATCTTCTCCATCTCGTCTTCAAACACCGCCGGGTCGCTATAAAGCCGCCCGCTGACGAAGAAGCCGTGCTCGTCCTCGCGCACCAGGTCTTCGTAGTTAATGGGTGGAGCAGAAATGGTGGACAACTGAGGATTACCTCCTACATGGGACAACTAGAGGGTTTGGCCAAAGTTAACTCCCGCGAGGGCGAAAAGTCAAGATTGGGCTATTTGACAAGGTACGGCGAACTATCTATCCTCTGCTCACTCACAACCAGGACAAGAAGGAGAGTAACCATGAAGGTAGCCGTTTACGGCCCTTACCAGCGCGTCGGCATCGTGGAGAACGACCAGGTGATCGATGCCAACTACGCGGTCGCCAAGTACAACGCCGAGAAGACGGACGAGCCGCTGCCCTCCGCCATGGCATCCGCCATCGCGCCTAGCCAGCTCAGCGAGTTCATTGCGTCCGGCCAGCGTGCCATCGAGACGACGCAGAAGGCCGTCGAATACCTCTCTAAGCAGGCGCAGGACCAGCAGGGCCCTCACGGCGAGACCGTGGTACACACGCTTGCCTCCGTCCAGTTGCATCCGCCGCTTGCTACCCGCGCCACCCGCATCATGGCCGCCGGCGGCAACTACGCGGAGCACTTGTACCGCACGCGGCGCTTCCGCTTCAACGAGGAAGTCACGCTGGACCAGGTGAAGCAGGACATGCGCAACCGTGGCTTCTGGGGTTTCTGGAAGATGACACAGCACACAGTGGGCCCGGATGCCGACGTGACTTTCCCGGAGCGCTCCAATCTGCTGGACTACGAGTCAGAGGTGGCAGTGGTGTTGGGTAAGCCGGCCAAGGACGTCTCTTCCAGCAAGGCCAACGACTACTTCTGGGGCTACACCATGCACAACGACTGGAGCCTGCGCGACCAGCAAGACCTGACGCCCTACAACTTCACCTTCGGCAAGAACTTCGACGGCTCCTCCTCGCTGGGACCCTGGATCGTCGTCGGCGAGATCAAGGATGCCCAAGACGTGCCATTCGGCACGCGGGTAAACGGCGACCAGCGCCAGGAAGGCTCCACGAAGGACATGGTCTTCAGCTTCGCCGAATACCTACAGTACCTGACGCAGGACATCACCCTGGCGCCGGGCGACGTCATCAGCGGCGGCACCTGCCACGGTACGGCGATGGACTCCAGCGAGTACGACGCCGACGGCAAGCCGAAGCCGGGGCTTTACCTCAAGCCGGGCGATGTCGTCGAGATCTACTCGCCGATGATCGGCACGCTACGCAATCGCATCGTCGCCAAGAACTAGCGACGCACACAGTCAAAAAAGAATCGCCCCGGGGTTGAACCCCGGGGCGATTCTTTTTTGACTGAGGCTAGTCTTACTGCTCTACCTGTGCGGCAGGAGCGGAGAACTTGATCGGGGGCTGATCTCCGGCCAGCACGGACTCGATGGAGTTCCAGCCCCACACAGTGTAGGTGCTGCCGTCCTTGGAGATCATGCCGATCGGTCCATGGGTGGTGTGGTTGTCCAGGACGTTCACCTTGCCGAACGGGCTATCGTAGCTGAGACCGATCAAGGCCTTGGCGACCGCGTTGGGATCGCTGAATGTCCCCGCCTTCTCGATAGCCTGGGCAAGCAGGTGGACGAAGTCCCACTGCGAGATCTGCCAACCTGTGTTAGGCGGCTGGCCGTTCTCTAGCGCGCCCAGCTTGTTTACGGCGTCAACGTACTGCGGTGGCGCCAGGTTCTTGTGGAAGGGCAGGCGCCAGTCAGGCGAGATCATGACAGAGCTTCCCAGTGGCTTCAGCTGGGTCTTGATATCGAAAGGACGCACGGTCCAGGCGCCGTAGTACTTGGCCAGACCGCCGTCCGTCGCCGCATTCACTGCCGTGAGAATGGAAGGCTGGGTGGCGAAGAAGACGAAGTCAGGGTTCTTTGCCTTAAGGCTGGTGACCTGGGTGGCCATGTCGGTGACACCAACATCGACCAGCTCGGTGCCGACGAAAGTCAGGCCGAGGCGCTGACCGGTAACTTGAGTAGCTTGTGACAGGTTCTTTCCTAACGGGGCGTTGGAGCCGATAAAGCCAATGTTCTTGATGCTGGGGTAGGCGATTGTCGCCATCTTCAGATGGGCGGCCACAATCGGTGCAAAACCATCTATGTTACTGAAAAGCAGCGGGTGGTTATCGGGACCCTCACCGGCCGGGAATGCTACCGGCGAGTCGATATGGTAAGTCACCGCCGGCGAAGCCGAGTAGCTAATGACTTTGGTCTTCAGAATCTGGTAGGACGCGTCGGCGCCCAGGTTACCCAGGTACACCGCCACCAGGTTTTGCGTGTCCAACATTTGACTTGCCGCGGCAGTTGAGCCCGCGGCGGGATCGCCACGGGCATCGATACGTACCTGCTCCAGCTTGTAGTGCTTGCCCGCCACGGTGACGCCGCCCTTGGCGTTGATATCGGCGATTGCGGACTTCATCGCAGCGTCATGCGAGAGCACCGTTGAGCTGGCGCCTCCCGGGCCTTGCAGGTCGGTAATCTCGCCGAAGCGGATAGTCCCGTCAAAAGTGGTGGCGGCTGTAGTGCTTGGGGTCGATTCGTTGTCGCTGCTGCAGGCCGCCAGCGCCAGGAGAAGCATGAGCAGGACCCCGGCAAAGAGCCAGGCTCGCCTCAGGGTCGGCATGGATTTCATTGATTTCCTCCCCCTTTAAAAACCTTTTAAAATTTAACGTAATGTATACTACGTTCCTTGGCCAGTCAATATCCGCCATCGACGAGTCCTATAGCATATACGCCAGACTCGGTCATAGAGGTTTCGGTTAAGGACCTGTAACAGCCGCCAGTTTCCCCCGTCTAAATGTCAGGTTCTCCTAAGGATACCCGAAGCCTATGCGACTAGCGATCATGGCCCTGGCGATACCCTTCGCCGTCCTGCTCACGCTGCTTTCCTGGCATGAGTTGGACGACAAGCTGGAGTTCTTCAACGCTGATCTGCACTTCTACATCGTCTCGGTAGCAGCCTTACTCTCGGCAGCCATCGCCGGGGCCTTGGTGCTCTCCGCGCGCTCCATCCGCGAGACCCGCGTTCTTTTCCTGGCTCTCTGCTTCTTCAGCCTGACTCTGATCTTCGCGGTACACGGCCTGACCACGCCGGGACACTTCATACATCACCAGTCGGCGGCGCTGGAGCGCTCGCCCTGGCTGGCGACTCTGGTCGCCTCCAGCTTCGCGGCGGCGTCCGTGGTCAATCTGCCTGTTGTCGGTTTGCGCTCTCGCTTGCGATTGCCAGAGCTGATCTTCAGCGTCTTCGCGCTCGCCATAGTCGCCTATTTCGCCATAAGCCTGAAATACCCGGACTGGTTAAAGGGCTTTCCGACAACGGCTGAATGGTTCCAGCACACGCTAACCGTCATCACGCTCAGCCTCCTCTTCTTCGCTGCCTGGCGTTATTTCCAGACCTATCTCTTCGCTCGGCTGCCCGGACAGCTCGCAATTGTGGTTTCGCTGCTCTTCCTGGCGGAGGCGCAGATTTCTCTGGACTTTGGGGAAGTTTATTACGGCTCCTGGTGGCTGTACCACTTCCTTTTCCTCTTTGCCTTTATCGCCGTCCTGCTCGGTTGGGGCCTCGAGGTCAGGCGAGCCCGTGACACGCGTGCCATCGCGGACGCCCTGGTCATGCGCGATGCCGTCGGCCAGTTGAAGCGCGGCTATGCCGCCTCGCTGGTGTCGCTGGCAGATCAGATCGAGGCGCATGACGTCGCGACCCTCCACCACGTCGACCGGGTCGCTGCTTACGCGTACGCCATCGGCAAGGAGCTGGGCATGCAGCCGGCGAGGCTGCGGGACCTGGCGCTGTCAGCTCAAATGCACGACATTGGCAAGCTGAAGCTGCCGCCCTACATTCTCAAGAAGGCCGACAAGCTGACCGACGAGGAGTTTGGGCTGATCCGCATGCACCCCGTGGATGGCTGGGACATCGTCACCAAGCTGGCGAACATGGATACCATCGCGAAGGTGGTCCGCCATCACCATGAAAACTACGATGGCGGCGGCTATCCTGACGGCCTCAAGGGCGAGGCGATTCCCCTGGAGGCAAGGATCATCTCCACTGCCGATACCTTCGACGCTCTTACTTCTGACCGCCCCTATCGGCCGGCCTTCACCGTCGATGCGGCCAAGGCAGAGCTGCAGCGGGTCTCCGGCTCTCAGCTTGACCCGGTCTGTGTCAGGGCTCTGTTGAAGGCGCTGGAGAGCCCGGCCCTGGCCAACAACGTGCCGTCCCATGCGGACGAGGAGCACAATCACATCCACAGTCCCATGCGGCCCCTGCCCATGGGCGGCGCCGGCAGCTAGACGCCCGCGGGCGCGATAACGTGGATCATCTCCGGACGAACTGACATCTCGATGCGCTTGCGTGTATCGAGGCCCAGCCGGAAGTAGACGTAGCCCGGAAGCTCTATCTCCAGATCGTATCTGGCCTGCGAGCGGTCCAGCCGGATGAACAACCGGTGCATCTCCGCTCCTACGACCTCCTCGACGATGTCGCCGCAGAAGGCGTTCTCCCGTTCATAGCCGTCGCGGTTGGCAGGCCGGATCATAATCTGGGTCGGCCGGATGCAAAAATCGACTTCGCTCCCTGGCATCAACTGCAGGTTCGAGGCGACTCGCAGTCTTACCTGCCGCCAGTCCAGCTCAAGGCTGCCGCCCTGGCTTGAGCGTATCGAGCCACGCAGGATGTTGCCGATGCCCACCAGCTCCGCCACCCGGCGGCTTTGCGGGCGGTAGAAGACGTCCTCCCGGGAGCCGCTCTGCAGCACGCGGCCCTTGTCCAGGACAACGATCTTTTCGCCCAGCAAGAATGCTTCTCCCAGGTCGTGGGTCACCATGACCAAGGTGACGCTGCTGGCCTGGCGCAGCGCCAGTAGACCCTGCCGTAGCTCCGAGCGGATGCCGGCGTCCAGCGCGCCGAACGGCTCGTCCAGGAGCAGAATGTCCGGCTGGAAGGCCATAGCGCGCGCCAGGGCCACGCGCTGCTGCTGCCCGCCGGAGAGTTCCTGTGGCCGGTGGCCGTCTAGCTCATGCAGCCCCATGACATCCAGCATCTGCACCACGCGTGCTCGCTTTGCCTCTGCTGAGAGCCCGCGCAGACCGAAGGCCACGTTCTCAGCGACCGTCAGGTGCGGGAACAACGCGTAGCGCTGCGGCACGTAGCCGACACGCCGTTGCTGCGGCGGCAGGTTCACCCCCAGGGCACTATCGTAGAGCAGGCGCCCCTCTACTTCGATGCGACCGGCGTCCGGCGTGACGATACCGGCAATGCTGCGCAGCGTTACGCTTTTACCGGCACCGGACGGCCCGAACAGCACCACCGTCTGCCCCTCCGTGGAGAACGCGACATCCAGCTGGAAGTCCCGGAAGCTGCGGCTGATCCGGACATCCAGCATGGCTAGATGTAGACGGCGCTGCGGCGCGCCAGGATGCGGAAGACGATCAGCACAGCAAACGAGACCAGGATGAGGACCGCCGAAAGGGCCAGCGGCACGTCCAGCCCAGTCTCCAGCGAGCGGTAGATAGCGAGAGAGAGGGTTTGCGTCCGCCCCTGGATGCTCCCCGCGAACATGATCGTCGCGCCGAACTCCCCCAGGGCGCGGGCCCAGGCCATGACGGCGCCCGCTAGCAGTGAGGGCCGCGCCAGCGGCACGGCGACGCGCAGGAAGGTCCGCGTCCGCGACATGCCGAGCGTGTATGAGACGTCCTCCAGCTCCGCGCTTACCGACTCGAAGCCAGCCTTGGCGGCGCGGATATAGAGCGGCGACGCGACGAACGTCTGCGCCATGATGACGGCCGTCGTGGTGAAGGCGAGCTCGATGCCGGCGTCGTCCAGCCAGCCGCCAATGAGGCCGCGGCGCCCGAACGCCATCAACAGCCCCAGGCCACCGACGGCTGGCGGCAGCACCATCGGCAGGTCGACCAGTGTATCGATCACCTGGTAGCCCGGGAAGCGGCTGCGCGCCAGCACGTATGCCAGCGGCGTCCCCAGGCCGATGATCAGGGCCAGGCTGATCGCCGTGGTGATGGCGCTGAGACGCAGTGCGTCGGTGGCGGCAGCGCTGCTCACGGAATCCAGGAAGTCGGCGTTGCGGAACGCCTTGTCCAGCACGCCGATAATCGGCAGCGCCAGGAACAGCACGACAACGACGCTCAGCATGGCCACTGCCGCGCCCTCCAGCATCGCTGTGCCGGAAGCCAGCCGTGGCTGCGCCGTGCCCGGCCTAGCCATTGCCTACTGCCAGGAAGTTATGGCTCGTCAAGATACGCTGACCCTGCGCACTGAGCAGGAAATCGATGAACTTGCTGGCTTGCTCCGGATGTGCGGCCTCCTTGGTGACGGCGATCAGGTAGCCCGCCAACGGGCTCAGGTCCGTGGGAATCGCGATGATGCCGAGCGAATTCGCCACGTCTGCGGTCACATCCGACTGATAGACGAAGCCCGCATCCGCCTCGCCGATCGCTACCTTGGCCAGGACCTGGCGGACGTTGGGCTCCTCGGATGGGGCGCTGGCCAGTACCCGCTTGCCGTAGTCAGCGCCGAACTGAGGCTGCGCCGAGGCCAGCGTCAAGAAAGCGCGGGCGTAGGCGCCAGCAGGCACGTTGGGGCCGGCCATGGATATGCGGAGGCCCGGCCGCGCCAGGTCTGCCAGCCCGACGATACCGGCGCGGTTGTCCTTCGGCAGCACCACGACCAGCCGGTTATGCACGAAGACGCGCGGCTCGCCGGCTATCAGACCCGCCTTCTGCGCCAGCTGCATCTGCGCCTCGTCAGCGGACGCGAAGATGTCAGCGTGGGCACCCTGTTCCATCTGCGCGCGCAATTGCTGAGAGCCCGCGAAACTGAAGACTAGCTTGAGCGAAGGGTCGTTGGCATGCAGCGCCGTAGCCTGCTCCGGGAAGACCTCGCTCAGGGATGATGCCGCGAAGACCGTCAGCTCATAAGTCGGGGTCTCCTTGGAGCCGCTATCGCCGGCGCAAGCCACGCTGCCAGTAGTAAGTGTCAGGAAAGCGAGTAGCGGCGCCAAGAAGCGAACCCGCCTGCTTACCATCGACGGCTCTCTCAATTGTTGGAATGCGTCGACCGCGATGCGCCGAGCAGCCGGACGCGATATTTCTGCAGCCAGGTCAACGTACCCTGCGCCGCCGTCAACTTTGATTCCGCCACCAGGTAATCGAAGCTATCGCTGCCGGCGGCCAGCATCTCGTCTTCCATGTTGCGGACGTAGCCCGTCAGTATCTCGATCTGGCGCTCCACCAGGCCAGCGCCGCCGTCTGGCGCCAGCGCCCCGGCGAAGTAGACCTTGAGCAAGAAATCGCTACGTACTTCTCGCAGGCGCTGTACCGGCTCGGCCAGCCAGGCCTTGAAGCGCTGACGGCCGGCAGCCGTCGGCTCGAAGAAAGTGCGCGGCGGGTAGGAAGTATCCACCACTGTCTGCCCGACGATAAGTCCTTGGGACTCCAGCTCGTGCAGGGCCGCATAGAGGCTGGCAGCCTTGAGCGGGATCACAGTCGCGGCGGCCGCCTGCTGCTTGAGCCGGCGCAGCAGGTCATAGCCGTGCGCCGGCTGCTGCAAGAGCAGGCCCAGGAGGGTGTAATGGGCAGATGTTAATCCTGTGCTCATTAGTCAATTTCTGACTAGTCAGATGCCAGCTATTCTAGGTAGCAGCGGCGGCGCGGTCAAGGTCTCTAGCATCTGCCTTGGGCCAGTCCACGCGCGGTGCTAAACTCCAATCCAAAACGCAGCAGGAGGAAGCAATGCCGATCATTCGAATCGAGATGTGGAAGGGCCGCTCTCAGCAGCAGAAACGGGACCTGGCTCGCCTGATCACCGACGCCATGGTGACTATCGGTCAAACCACGCCGGAAGCCACGATCATCGTCTTCGACGACGTCGAGAAGGAGAACTGGGCGCAAGGGGGCACCCTGGCCGTCGACGAGTAACCTGTAACCGGCGGCGCGGTTCCCGCATCCTATCAGTGGGCCGGTAGTGCCGCCCTGGTTTGTTTGTTATAATCGGAGTGAGTTTTGGGAACCCGCTTGGCTCTGATTAGCGTTAGTAATTAAGCATGTATGGACGTTGGGCAAGAAATAGCTTCATCTATCTCCTTATCCTGGTGGCGATTATCGCCATCGTTTATTCGTTCATACCCTCCGGCAGCTCGCACACCCAGGACGTCCCGCTTTCCACCCTGATCTCGGACGCCAAGGCCCAGTCCGTCAAGCAGGTCACGGTTGACGGCCGCAAGGTTGAGTGGACAGTCGCCAACAGCGACCAGAAGTTCAAGGCCACCCTGGAGCAGAACGATACGGTTCGTCAGGTGCTGCAGGACAACGGCATCCCGGTGCAGGACCAGCCGCAGATCGAGACCAAGCAGGCCAGCGCCTGGGGTAGCGTCTTCAGCATCCTGCTCAACTTCCTGCCGCTTATCTTCATTGTCGCCATCCTCTTTTTCTTCCTGAGACAGGCTCAGGGCACAAATAACCAGGCCATGAACTTTGGCAAGAGCCGTGCCCGCATGCTCAGTAGCTCCCGGCCCACCGTCACCTTCCAGGATGTCGCGGGGGTGGACGAAGCCAAGGAGGAGTTGCAGGAAGTCGTCGAGTTCTTGAAGTACCCCGAGAAATTCGCGGCCCTGGGCGCGCGCATTCCGAAGGGTGTCTTGCTAGTCGGTCCGCCCGGCACGGGCAAGACGCTACTCGCCAAGGCGGTGGCCGGCGAGGCCGGCGTGCCCTTCTTCTCGATCTCCGGCTCCGAGTTCGTCGAGATGTTCGTCGGCGTCGGCGCCTCGCGTGTGCGCGACCTCTTTGACCAGGCCAAGCGTAACTCTCCCTGCATTGTCTTCGTCGATGAGATCGACGCCGTCGGCCGCCACCGTGGCGCCGGCCTGGGCGGCTCCCACGACGAGCGCGAGCAGACCCTGAACCAGATCCTTGTGGAGATGGACGGCTTCGACACCAGCACCAACGTCATCGTCGTCGCCGCTACCAACCGTCCCGACATCCTGGATCCCGCGCTGCTGCGCCCCGGCCGCTTCGACCGGCAGGTGGTGCTGGACCGCCCGGACATCAGGGGCCGCACCGCCATCCTCAACGTGCACAGCAAGGGCAAGCCGCTGGACACTTCCATCAAGCTGGAGGTGCTGGCCAAGCAGACTCCTGGCTTCTCCGGCGCTGACCTGGCGAACCTGGTGAACGAGGCCGCTATCCTGGCGGCCCGCCGCGGCAAGAAGAAGGTCACGATGTCCGAGTTCGACGAGGCGGTCGACCGCGTCATCGCCGGTCCGGAGCGCAAGAGCCGCGTCATCAGCGCCCGCGAGCGCGAGATCATCGCCTACCACGAGGCCGGCCATGCCCTGATGGGCCACCTGCTGCCCGGCGCCGACCCGCCTTACAAGATCAGCATCGTCTCCCGCGGCATGGCCGGCGGCTTCACCCGCTTCCTGCCAGAGGAGGACCGCCACCTCTACAACAAGTCGCAGTTCCATGACATGCTGGCCGCCATGCTCGGCGGACTGGTGTCGGAGGAGATCGCCTTCGGCGAGTCGACCACGGGCCCCCAGGACGACCTGGAGCGCGCGACCCGCATCGCCCGGCAGATGGTGACGCAGTGGGGCATGAGCGAGCGCCTGGGCCCGCGCACCTTCGGCCGCAAAGAAGAGATGATCTTCCTGGGCCGCGAGATCTCCGAGCAGCGCAACTACAGCGAAAAGGTGGCCGAGGAAATCGACGACGAGGTGCGCCAGATCATCGACAAGGCGTACCACACTGCTCGTAAGCTCCTGTTGGACAACCGGCCCAAGCTGGACCAGGTGGTACGGGCCATTCTCGAGCACGAGACGATCGAGGGCGAGAACCTGGCTGAGCTGCTGCGGCGCGACCCCGGCGACGATATACCGGAGCCCAGCACGCCGCCCAGCCCCAGCCAGCCGCCTGTCGGCTCAGGAGAGCGCCGGGAGACGCCGCCGGCGGGCCCGGTCATCCAGCCGCACCCCGGCCTGGCCTTCGACAACACGCTGCCTGACCGCGACCTCCGTTCCTGACGCCAGCCGTCCGGTCTTTGACACAAGATACGCCCATCGATAGAATCGTCAGGGTGCGTCTCCGGGAGGAAAAACCATTTACGCAATAATTCGTAGTGGCAGTAAGCAGTACCGCGTCGAGCCAAAGCAAGTCATCGAGGTGGAGAAGCTGACCGCGGAGGTCGGCTCCACCATCGAGGTGACCGACGTGCTCATGCTCGCCGACGACGGCAGCATTCTGACCGGCCAGCCGCTGGTGGAGGGCGCTCGCGTGGTGGCAGAGGTCCTGGACCAGGGTCGCGACCCCAAAGTGGTGGTCTTCAAGTACAAGAACAAGACCCGTTACCGCCGGCGTCGCGGACACCGCCAGCCGTTCACCCGCCTGGCGATCCGCAACATCCTGAAAGCTGGCGAGACGGCGCCGGCCGCCGAGG
>DASRHH010000039.1:0-6497 GCA_035650635.1 Dehalococcoidia bacterium
TCCATGATGAAGGCGCCCTTGCGTGTCCCGATGGCCGCGAACACTTTTCGAGCCATCCTAACCTACCCTTCGCGCTGCCAGACCAGGATGGCGATTTCGCCGTTGGGCTGCGGTGGCGTTCGCAGCGTCAGCCGGTCGCCCTCCAGGCGGAAGAAGCGCTGCTGATTGGTGCCGTCGCGCCCGGGCTGCAGGCTGGTCTGCACCTTGTGGACGATGAAGCCCTCCGGCTCGTGGACCTCGTAATTGCCGAAGTAGGCGATGTACGTGGGATGGTCCGCCGGCGCATCGCCGGGGCGGACGCCCTGGATCTGCACGGACATGCGGCCACCAGGATCGTAAATCAGGCGCCCAATGGAGGGGGCGGTGTCGGGCCGGACGCTTCCGTCGGGACGCTCGTACTCGTGATGAACCAGCCGCCACGTGCCGACGAGCCTGCGCTGCAGGTCGCTGGCCGCTTCCGCGGGTTTCTGTGCCATTTGCAGCTACCTCGGGCGCCCTACGGCTTGAAGTAGGCGAAGCACTTGTTGGAGTTGCAAACCCAGGACTCGATAAAGACCGCGTCGTCCGGCTTGCGCCCTAGCTCCGCCATGGCGCCGACCATGCACATCCAGTTGAGCATCTCTTGCTGGCCGCTCTCCTCCAGGGCCGCGAGTGGCGTCTGGCGCCACTTCTCGAAGTCGCCGGCCTTCAGGCTCTCGAACATCTCGTGGTCGCGCTCCGCGTCCGGGTGCAGGTACCAGTTCTTGGCGGTCAGCGTGCCGTGCGACCAGCTGGACGAGCCGATGAGTACCGTCCGCCAGGGGCTTTCGGTCAGGGCCCGGGCAACGGTGCGGCCCAGATCAAAGCAGCGCCAGGGCATCGGCGATGGCGGGTCCATCTCGGCCTCGCTGCTGTCGGAGATGCTGATCAGCGAGCCGTGCTGTGCTACGACCCGGCGGCCGTAGCAGTTGACGGCGAACGGAACTATGGGGTAATCGAAGCCTTTGCGTCCGTAATCCAGGAAGAGGAACGTGTTGAGGAAGGCATGCCCCAGGTTCTTGTGCAACGGCCGGTAAGCGTAGGCAATGTCGAAGCCTTGTTCCAGCAGGCTGGAGGCCGCGTACTTGGCGCCGGCGCGATGCCCCTTCATAACGAACTTCTTCTCCGGCGGCTCATTCCAGGTGTTTTTCCACTCGCCCCAGAATGCCGAGCCGGTCACCGTCGACTTGGCCCACGGCTGCAGCTCTACCGAGTCGTAGGCCAGCACGCAGAACGCCGGAATGATCTCGTCCTTGAAGTTCTCGTACTGGTCATCGCCCCAGACTATGATGAAGTCGGGCTTAAAGTCATCGATCGCCTGGCGGACCTTGCGTAGCTCGGCGACCAACGCCTCGCGATGCTGGCGGCCGGCGGTGGTGCCCTGGTCGTCGCCCCACTCCCGGCGCATTGGCTCGGGCCAGTTGGCGGGGTCTTTGAGGTTTTCGGGCACGGCCTCGTTGCCGAGGACGAAGCGCAGGGGTGCGGTGAAGTTGTTATCCGGCCCGTTGAGGCCCGGATAATGGGTCATGCCGATGCCGAGAATCTCTCCCATGTCGCTTCCTCCTCTGCCGAGTACCAGGCAGTAACTTCGTACGGCTTGGAGAGCCGCCTTGTCAACCCTTGAACCTGACCCTATGATGGCCGCGCTGAGGCCCGAAGACAAATGAGAGCTATTGTCCTGCATGAGTTCGGCGGCCCAGAAGTCATGCGTGTCGAAGAGATCGAGGCGCCGACTCCCGGTGCGGGCGAGGTCGTCGTCGAGGTGCACTCAGTCTCTGTGAACCGCGCGCTCGATATCCAGGTGCGCAAGGACGGCGGCAACTACGGCGTGCAGCTGCCGCTCATCCTGGGGACGGACTCTTCGGGATTCGTCGTGGAGGTCGGGCCGGGCGTCGAGACGCCGAAGCTGGGCGAGCGGGTCACCGTGCACCCCAACTTCGCCTGCGGCCGCTGCGCCAACTGCCGCGAGGGCAAGCCTTGCCGCCAGCCCAAGATGATCGGCGTGCACTGCTGGGGCGGCTACGCCGAGCGCATCCTGGCGCCGGCCGAAAACTGCATCACTGTGCCGGAAGCGGTTCCGTTCCCGACGGCCAGCGTCCTGGCGCGCCACTACCCAACGGCGCTGAGCGAGTTGCGGCGTGCCAACATCGAGCCGGGCGAGACAGCGCTGGTCATGGGAGCGGCCGGCGCCCTCGGTAGCTGCGTGGTGCAGGCGCTGCGCCTCGCAGGCGTGAGGGTTATCGCGGCCGCCGGCACAGACGATCGTCTGCAGGCCGCGCTCTCCCTGGGCGCCGAATTCGGCATTAACTACGGTCAAGAGAGGCTGTCCGAGGAAGTAAAGCGCGCCACAGATGGCCGCGGAGTGGATGTCGTCTTCGAGAACATCGGCGCGCCGGACCTCTGGGCGGAGGCGTTCGCTTGCCTGGCGCGGGAAGGCCGCCTCGTGACTGCCGGAGCCCACGGCGGCGGCGTCGTGACGTTGGACGTGCGGCGGCTTTACCAGGACCGCCTGAGCGTCATCGGCGGCATTGGTCTGGAGCTGAAGGAAGATGTCGCGCTGGCGCTGGAGCTGGCGGCCGCAGGTCAGATCTGCGCGCTAGTCGACCGTGTTCTGCCGCTGAGCGAGGCGCCGCTGGCGCACGAACTGGTCGACGCCAACCAGACGGTGGGCAAGGTGGTCCTGGACCCCAGCCTCAGCTAGGCCAACGCGAATCTAGTTGACGTTAGAGGTCGTGCGCGCTTCCGGCTCGCCCGGAGCGCCCAGGCGCTGGTAGTCGCGGGCGCGGCGTGCCAGACGGCGGCGGAAGTAGGCCAGGCCGACGTCCATGGGGCCGAGCATGTGCGGCGTGTCCAGGTTCAGGCGGTCCTTCTTGAAGACTACCAGGTCCTCCAGCTCGTTGGTGAAGACGATGATGTCCCACTTGCGCCAGAGGTAGTACCAGATCCGCTGGTAGATGTCCCCGAAGATGGTCTTCGGCTTGCGGACGAAGGTGAACGTCCAGACGCGGCTCTCATCCTCCGTTATCGGCACCTGCCAGCGCATGTGAACGCTGGCGCCCAGGGTGGTGCGGATGATGCTGGGCAGCTGGATGTTGTGGTCATAGGTCACCCATGGCTTACCGCGATATGCCTTGATCTTGGCGATCGGCGCCAGCTTGCGCCACCAGGTGTGCTTGGGCCAGGCGCCGCCGGCACCGGGGTGGTAGGCCGTACCATACTGCGGCTCCGTGATCTTGCAGTTCACATAGTTCTCGCCGTCCTCCACGATCTTGACGCCGCCGGTGTAGGCGAGCCGCGGCCGGAAGAATGGCAGGCGCCAGTGGAATAGGCGCCAGAAGTTGAGCTGACGGTGCAGGTAAAACTCGTGGAAGTCGATGCCCTGTGCCATCGGCTCCGTCCAGTTGGTCTCCCACATCTTGGTGCGCATGTAGCGGCGGCCGGTCAGCGTGGAGTCAGAGAACTCCTCGGGCATGTCCTCGTCGAGGGGAACGGGGTCGGTCTTGCCCATCCAGACGAAGACGATGCCGTAGCGCTCCTCCGTCGGGTAAGAACGACTGTGCAGGTAGGGGATGATCGGCGATTCAGGGCTATCGATGATGCCGGCCACGCACTGGCCTTTGCCGTCGAAAGTGTAGCCATGGTAGGGGCAAGTTATGGTGCCGGGGAACTCGCTGACGCCCAGCGAGAGGCGCGCACCGCGGTGAGGGCACCAGTCGCTGAGGGCTGCGATCTTTCCGTCCTTGTCGCGGAAGAACACCAGGTCCTCGCCCAGCATCTCCACGTGCACCGGCTTCTTCTTGCCTACGCGCTTGGCCTCCAACCCCGGGTACCAGTACTCGCGGAAGCCCAGCTTGGGCGTGAATTCGAATGCGCCCATGCGCACCTTTTCTAGTTCGAGGCTCTCTTCAGTCGTAGCCATGATTCACCCTTCGCCGGTCGCAGTTCTATCGCGACCGTCCGCGCTTCCATACGGTATCTCTACTATACATCGCCTGTAAACGTGCCAAAAGTCCCGAATCGCTGGGCCGAAAGTCCCTTTCGCAGAGCCGCGGGATAGCTTGACTGAGAAGCCGGCTACTCACTGACGGTGATGATTGGGGCGAAAAGTTCGTCGATCGAGACCGGTTCGCGCGTAAAGCCTTGCTGCGCCAGGTAGAGCGCCAACGTTTCCAGTGTCTTGCGGTTGGCCTCCAGGCCGTAGGGCCAGGGGTCACCGCCGAAAACCGCATCCATTTCGTCGATATCGTCCATCAGCCAGGGGAGCAGGTAGCGGGTGGCGCCGCTGAAGCGCATCTGTTGCAAGATCCAGTCGCGGGCCTCCACGAAGCCCTTGTAGAGCGCCTCTGCCAGCCAGGGGTGCCGCTGGTAGAGCTCGTCCTTGATGACCAGCGTGTGCATGATCGGGAAGATGCCGGTTCGCCTGTAGTAATCCTTCTCCTCTTGTCGGTAATCCGGGATAAGCCGCACGACGTTGGGGTTGCGACCGAGGGAGCGCGGAATGCGGGCGCCGATGATCGCGTCCAGCTGGCCGGCTTCCAGCATGTCGCTCAAGGGCGTGGTGTCAACGTACTCCAGGGAGAGCGGGCCTTCCGGCACCAGGCGCAGGGCAGCGGGCCGCCCGGGACCGTTGATGCCGCCCGCGAGCCACTGCACGTTGCTCAGGTCCACCCCGTAGTCATTCTGCAGCAAACCCCTGATCCAGACGGCCGCTGTCTGGCTGACCTCCGGCAGGCCGATGCGCCGGCCTTCCAGGTCTTTGGGCGTGCGGATGCCGGAGTTGGCGTTGACGAAGATGAACCCGTGGCGGAACACCCGCGAGGGAAAGATCGGGATCGCGGTGAACGGCAGGTTTCCCTTCGAGCGCTCCACCAGGTAGTGCGAGCACGACATCTCCGAGACGTCGAATGACTCCTTGGCCACCATGCGCGCGAAGATCTGCGGCGGCGACTGGATGGCGATGTAGTTGAGGTCCACGCCCTCGATCTGGACGATGCCCTCGCGCAGCGCTTCGGTGCGGTCGTAGGGCCCGCAGGCCAGCGTCAAAGCCAGTTTGCCCATGCTTTCCCTCCCTGGAGTTTTTTGGCCGAGCGTTAACAGTATAGACCTGCCGGCCTGTCTTGAGGCTTGTTGACAGGCCTGGGTACCTCTGCTAGTCTCGCTGCCTGCACTGCGCGAGAACCGCCGCCGGCATTTTGCGCAAATCCACACCAGGAGACCTGAGAGATGGCTTCTGCACCCGCAGCCCTCGTTATTGAAGGCGGGACCCTCATCGATGGCAGCGGTTCCGCACCCGTCCCGAACTCAACCGTCGTCGTTCAAGGCAATCGCATCCAGGCCGTCGGGCAGCGCGGCCAGGTCGAACGGCCGCCCGGCGCGCAGGTGATCGACGCTTCTGGCAAGCACGTCATGCCCGGCCTGATCGACATGCACGTGCACTACCGGGACTGGATGCCTCAGCTCTTGGCCTCCCATGGCGTCACGTCGGCGGTCGACCTCTCCAATGACCCCGACTGGATCTTCGCCCAGAGGGAGGGGATCGCCAGCCATAAGATCGATGGGCCGCGCCTCTTCGTCACCGGCCAGGGGATGGGCGCCCACCCGGCCATGGGCAACGTCTTTCGCACGCTGAGCAGCCCGGAAGACGCCACCGCCCAGACCGCCGACCTGCTGGGCCAAGGGGCCGACCTGGTAAAGGTCTACACGCATATCACCTCTGAGCAGCTGGACGCCGTCTCCGAGGAAGCCGCCCGGCACGGCAAACCGGTGATCGGCCACATCAACTCGCTCACCGCTGTGCAGGCCGCGGATGCCGGCATTTCGGCGCTCGCCCACGCGACCGGCATCGGCGCGGCCGCCTTCGCCGACCCGGAGCGTCTCGCGCAGTTCAAGGTTGATAACGAGATTGGCCTTGCGGTCGACTTCCCATATTACTTGATGGCCCACGCCGATACCGACGAAAAGTTGCTGGAGAAAGTCACCCAGAAGCTGCTCGACAAGAATGTCGGCGTCGAGTTCAACTTCGTGAACATCGCCAAGGGCGTGACGCCGCGTTGCGGCCAGTATGAGCTGTTCGATGTGCACCTGCTCAACCGGCCAGAGCTGCAGTACCTGCCGGAGGACTTCAAGCTGCGGGCCCTCTCCTACAACATCTGGTGGGACCTCAAAGAGGAGGAGAAGCAGCGGCTGGCCAAGGGACTGGCCGTGATGCAGCAGTTTGCGCGGACGTTCGCTCGGGCTGGCGGCCGCGTCCTTATCGGCACTGACATCCAGGCCTTCGTCATCCCCGGCCTCTCCTTGCACCGCGAGCTGGAGCTGCTGGTGGACGCGGGCCTCTCGCCGATGGAGGTGCTGGTCGATGCCACTCTCGGCAACGCCAAGTTCCTCGGCGTTGCCGACCAGTTGGGGACGATCATGCCCGGTATGCTGGCCGACGTCATCGTCATCGACGGCGACCCGCTCGCCAACATCAGCGCGACGCA
>DASRHH010000040.1:0-4414 GCA_035650635.1 Dehalococcoidia bacterium
ATGGGCGGGGCCTCCTATTTCGCAATTTGATACTGTAAGAAATTGCTAAAGCACTCAGCCGTATTGATGGTAGAACGCGGGCCCGCTTACGTCAAGGCCGTGGCAGTTCAGCGGCGCCAGAATTGCCACGGCCTCTTGTGCCGCCGACGCGCTTCCTCCGCGGCCTGCCGCTCCTCCGCCAGGACGGCGGCAGCGCGCTTGAAGCTGGCGTCCAGCTCCCGTCGCAGCAGCATGACCTCGCCGGCCAGCTGCGAGGCGTAATCCGGCTCGCTCGCGACCTCCGGGAAGGCGGACCTCAGGGCGTCATCGAAGCCGTTGACAGCGGAGCGCTGCCGCCCGCGTGGGCCCGCCATCGCGTCCAGCAGCGAGTACATCTTCAGCTCGTTAAGGGCGCCCAGCAGCGCCGACTCCAGCCTTGTCATCTGGAACGCGGTCAGCTCCAGCGCGATGGCGGTCTCACCAAGGTTCTCGGCGAGCAGCGGCTGCAGGTGCCGCAGGCCATAGTCGTGCTCGACGAGCGTCTCCGGGTCGAGCTCGGAGCCGGGCCGCCCCAGGTGATAGGCGACCGCGATGTAGACCAGCCGCGCCTGTTGCCGTGGCAGCGTCAGGGAGAAGCGAGTGGGGGTCAAGAAGCGGTGGCGCGTCTGAGCGGCACGACGAGGCCAAGACGGTGGCGTTCTGCCTCAAACACTCGAACTCCAGCAGAGGTGACCCTAAACCGTCTGCGAGGCCGTGCACCGCTCACGTCCCAGCGAGCCTCGATAAGGCCGTCTCGTTGAAGAGCTGCTATGGCGGCGTACAAACTGCTCCGACTAAGCTCGTCAGCCGCATCGGCAATTTCGCTTGCTGACTTTTCACCTTTCAAACTAGTGAGTAAGCGCAAGACATACAGCTGATTCTTAGACACGTTCATCGATGTCCCCCTCGCTCTTGCCATGACGAGCCCATTTAGAATCAACAGGTCTGAAATTCAAAAGCTCGCGAAGGTCATCCTTGGAACCTCTTGAGGAACTCCGTAAGTCTCTAAATGCGTGAAGCCGGCGGTTGCCATCGAGCAAGGAATCGAAGTTGGTGGTGAGGACAGGGACTGGGCCGATCAAGTATCGGACTAGCTGTTGTAATTGAACGGCGTCGTGAACCGAATGACCTGGCTCATCAATGATTTCGGCCAATGCTGGGATAGACGCTGTTGAACCGGCACTTTGTCCTTTCTTCGTTCTGGTCTCCGCCCGACGCTCAGCCCGGTCAGTATCGCGAGCGATCTGCCATAGCTCCTTAAGCATCGATAGCGCACGGACATGGCGCGCAAAACGTGACGGATGGTCCAACTCCTCATCAACCAGGGCGATGAGTGCGGCGCGAGCCTTAGGATACACGTGCCCCAATACCATCGCTTGCAACCACAACAAATAAGGGGCGGCCAGAAACAAGCCGATTAACGATGCGGAAGCTCCTGCCAGTGGGCCTATGAGACCCATGGGTTCGTCGAGATTCACCTAAACAACCTCATTGGACTATGTCCAGTTTACGGACTAAGTCCAATGAGGTCAAGCACCTTGTGGGAAATCTACGCCTCTACCCTCTCGCCGGCGCGCGCTCCGGCCACCAGGACGCGGCGCAGGTACTGGCCGGTGAAGCTGGCCTCCACCTGCACCACTTCCTCCGGCGTACCGAGCGCCACGATCTCGCCGCCGCGGTCGCCGCCGTAGGGGCCGAGGTCGATGATGTGGTCAGCCTGCTTGACGACGTCCAGGTGGTGCTCGATGACGACGACAGTGTTGCCGGAGTCCACCAGCCGGTGCAGCACCTTCATCAACGAGCTCACGTCGTCGAAGGCGAGGCCGGTAGTCGGTTCGTCCAGGATGTAGAGGGTGCGGCCGGTCGCCCGCCGCGAGAGCTCCGTCGCCAGCTTGACGCGCTGGGCCTCGCCGCCGGAGAGCGTCGTCGCCGGCTGGCCCAGGCGCATGTAGCCCAGGCCAACGTCGTTCAGCGTCTGCATCTTGGACTTGACCTTGGGGAACGCCTCGAAGAACTGCGTGGCCTCCGCCACCGTCATGTCCAGCACCTCCGCGATGTTCTTGCCGCGGAAGAGGATCTCCAGCGCCTCGCGGCTGTAGCGGGCGCCGTGGCAGACCTCGCAGGGCACCTCCACGTCCGGCAGGAACTGCATCTGGATCTGGATGTAGCCCTCGCCCTGGCAGGCCTCGCAGCGGCCGCCTTTGACGTTGAAGGAGAAGCGGCCGGGCTTGTAGCCGCGCAGCCGCGCCTCCGGCACCGAGGCGAAGAGGTCGCGGATAGGGGTGAAGGCGCCGGTATAGGTAGCCGGGTTGGAGCGCGGCGTGCGGCCAATCGGCGACTGGTCGATATCGACGACCTTATCGATGTGCTGCAGGCCGACGATGCCATCGCAATCGCCGGGGCGTTCGCGGGCACTGTAGAGCACCTGCGCCGCCTTGCGATAGAGGATATCGTTGACCAGCGTCGACTTGCCGGAGCCGGAGACACCGGTGATGCAGACGAACTTGCCGAGTGGTATCGCCACGTCGATGTTCTTGAGGTTGTTCTCCCGCGCGCCCTTGACCACCAGCTCCTCGCCGTTGCCCGGGCGCCGTCTGGGCGGCAATGGGATCTGCTTGCGACCGCTCAGGTAGGCCCCTGTCAGCGACTTCGGGTGCTTGATGATGTCGTCAAGCGTGCCAGCGGCCACGACCTCGCCGCCGTCAGCGCCGGCGCCCGGGCCGAGGTCCACTATATGGTCGGCGGCGCGCATCATCGCCTCGTCGTGCTCGACGACGAGCACTGTGTTGCCGAGGTCGCGCAGGCGTTTGAGGGTGGAGATCAAGCGGTCGTCATCGGCCGGGTGCAGGCCAATCGAGGGCTCGTCGCAGACGTAGAGCACCCCCATCAGGCTGGAGCCGATCTGCGTGGCCAGGCGGATGCGCTGGGCCTCGCCGCCGGCCAGCGTGCCGGTGCGGCGGTCCAGCGTCAGGTAATCGAGCCCCACGTCGCAGAGGAAGGTCAGCCGCGCCACGAGCTCTTTGAGTATCTGCCGCGCGATGGTCTGCTCGCGCTCGCTCAGCGGGGATTTGCTGGCGCGCAGGCGCTCCGCCCAGGCCCGCGCCTCTTCGATGTCCATCTGGCTCACCCGGTAGATGCTCGCATCGTCCACGGTGACGGCGAGAGTCTCCGGCTTGAGCCGAGAACCCTTGCAAGCCGGACAAGGATTCTCCGCCATGTAGCGCTCGATCTCGGCGCGCACGTAGTCGGAGTCGGTCTCGCGGTAGCGGCGCTCCAGGTTGGGCACCACGCCTTCGAAGTTGGTGTCGTAGGTGTTGGTGCGGCCGTACTGGTTGGTGAAGCGGATGGTCACCTTCTCCGGGGTGCCGTGCAGAACCAGGTCCAGCTGCTCCGGCTGCAGGTCCTTGACCGGCGTCTGCACGCTGAACCCGTGCTTATCGGCAACGGCCTCCAGCAGTCGCGCGTACCAGAGGCTGGTGGTGGCGGCGCGCGCCCAGGGCTGGATGGCGCCCTCCGCCAGGCTCAGCTCCTTGTTCGGGATGAGGGCATCGATATCAAGCTCCATCTTCACGCCCAGGCCGGTGCACTCCGTGCAGGCGCCGTAGGGGGTATTGAAGCTGAAGTTGCGCGGCTCCAGCTCCCCGAAGCTGAGGCCGCAATGGACGCAGGCGAAATGCTCGGAGAAGAGCCGCTCCTCCGGCTCGCCCTTTTCGTCCGGGCCGGGCTCGATCGCGAGCTGGACGACGCCGCCGCCCAGGCGCAGCGCCGTCTCCACGGAGTCGGTCACGCGAGAGCGGAAACCGGCCGCTTCCTCGCTGCCCGGCTCCTCCACGGCCAGCCGGTCGACCACGATCTCGATGGAGTGGTTCTTGTAGCGGTCCAGCGTGATCTCGTCCGAGAGGTCGTGCACGGTGCCGTTGACCCGCACCCGGACGAAGCCGGCCTTGCGGGCGTCCTCAAAGATGCGCTCGTGCGTGCCCTTGCGGTCCTTGATGACCGGGCCCATGACCATGAGCCGGCGGCCGGGCGGCAGAGCCAGTATCGAATCGACGATCTGCTGCACGGTCTGCTGCTCGATGGGCCGGCCGCAGTTGGGGCAGTGGGCGTGGCCGATGCGCGCGAAGAGCAGCCGCATGTAGTCGTAGATCTCGGTCTGGGTGGCGACGGTCGAGCGCGGGTTGCGAGAGGCGCCCCGCTGGTCGATCGAGATCGCCGGTGAGAGGCCATCGATGTAGTCGACGTCGGGCTTCTCCATCAGCCCCAGGAACTGCCGGGCATAAGCCGAGAGCGACTCCACGTAGCGGCGCTGCCCCTCGGCATACAAGGTATCGAAGGCCAGCGACGACTTGCCCGAACCGGACAGGCCAGTAATGACGATGAGCTTGTTGCGGGGGAG
>DASRHH010000041.1:0-3093 GCA_035650635.1 Dehalococcoidia bacterium
CCCGTCGCGATCTGATCGAGGCCAACCTGCGGCTGGTGGTGTCGGTGGCCAAGAAGTACGTCGGCCGCGGCATGTCCCTGCTGGACCTGATCCAGGAGGGCAACATCGGCCTCATCCGCGCAGTCGAGAAGTTCGATTATCGCAAGGGCTACAAGTTCAGCACCTACGCTACCTGGTGGATCCGCCAGGCCATCACCCGCGCTATCGCGGACCAGGCCCGCACCATACGTATCCCGGTGCACATGGTGGAGACGATCAACAAGCTGGTGCGCGTCAGCCGCAAGCTGGTGCAGGAGTACGGCCGCGAGCCGACCAGCGAGGAGATCGGCTCGCAGATGGAAGTGGGCGCGGACAAGGTGCGCGAGATCATCAAGGTCTCGCAGGAGCCGGTCTCGCTGGAGACGCCGATCGGCGAGGAGGAAGACTCCCACCTGGGCGACTTCATCGAGGACCAGAGCACCCTGGCGCCAGCGGAGGCCGCCTCGCACCAGCTGCTGAAGGAGCAGGTCCAGGACGTACTATCCTCGCTGACCCCTCGAGAGCAGAAGGTGCTGATCCTGCGCTTTGGCCTGGAGGACGGACGCAGCCGCACCCTGGAAGAGGTGGGGCGCGAGTTCAACGTCACGCGGGAGCGCATTCGCCAGATAGAGGCGAAGGCGCTGCGCAAGCTGCGCCATCCCAGCCGCAGCCGTAAGCTCAAGGACTACCTGGAGTAGCGCACCCGATCCGAAGAGAAGCCGCCGGCAGTCAGACTGCCGGCGGCTCTGCATAGCGGCGCCGCAGCTCCGCCTTCAGCAGCTTCCCCAGCTCGTTGCGCGGCAGCTCTGAGACGAAGTAGTACCGTTTGGGCGCCTTGTGGCTGGCCAGCCGCGCCTTGACGAACGCCGTCAGGTCTTCCATGTCAGGCGTGTCGCCGGCCGCCGGCACGATGATCGCCGCCACCTCCTCGCCCCAATCGGCGTCCGGCACGCCGATAACCGCTGCCTCCGCGACAGCCGGATGCTGCTCCAGCACCGTCTCAATCTCCCCCGGCGAGATGTTCTCACCGCCGCGGATGATGAGGTCGCGCAGGCGGCCAGTGAGATAGAGATAGCCGTCCTCGTCCAGGTAACCGAGATCGCCAGTGTGCAGCCAGCCGTCGGGGGCGGTCTGCGCCAGGCGCGGGCCGCGGGCCACCACCTCGCCTTCCTGGCCGGACGGCAGCGGTCTGCGATCTGGCCCAACGGCCGCGACCTCGACATCCTCCATGGGCCGGCCCACCGAGCGCAGGCGTCGCAGTCGGCGCTCGCGCTCATCCGGAGGACCGTCCGGTATGGCATGGTCCTCCGGCCCAAGATAGGTCAGCGTTGAGGTGCTCTCGGTCTGGCCGTAGGCGTTCATGAGACCGCAGCGGAACGCCTCCACTGCCCGCGAGATCACCTCGTGCGGCATCGGCGCCGCGCCGTAAGCGAGGAGGCGCAGCGAGCCCAGGTCGCGCGAGGCGAACGAGGGCTCATCCATGATCCGCTTGAGCATCGTCGGCACAATGAAGCTGTGGGTCACGCGCTGCCGCTCCACGGCGTCCAGCCAGGCGTCGGCAGAAAACTGCGGCAGGATTACCAGCGTGCGGCCGCCCCAGACGGCGGAGACCAGCGTCGTGGCTCCGGCGACGTGGGAGAGCGGCACGGAGAGCAGCAGCGTCTCCTGGGTCTCCGGGTTGGCCGGCTCAGTTGTGTTGGCGACGTAGAGGGTGAGCCCCAGGTGCGTCAGGGTCACGCCCTTGGGACGGCCGGTGGTGCCGCTGGTGTAAAGCAACATCGCGGCGCCGTCATCGTCGTCGGCGGCCATCGGCACCCCGGACGGCTGTGCCAGCAGCGACTCGTAATCGCTGTCGAAGCACATGATCCGCACATCGCTTCTGACGCTGGCAAGCGCCTCCCCGACCACCGGGAGGTAACGCTGATCGGCGAAGACAAGCGCTGGCGCCGAGTCCGCGAAGAGCTGCGCTAGCTCCTCCGCCCTCGATCGGTAGCCAAGCGGCACGAAGCCGGCGCCCAGGCGCGCGCAAGCGTAGAACAGCTCCACCTGGCGGATGCTGTTGAGCGCCACGGTCGCCACGCTCTGGCCGGGTCGTATCCCCAGGCCCTCCAAAGCGCCGGCCAGCGAAGCTGCCCGCGCCTCGAGCTCGGCAAATGTGCGGGTTTCGTCGCCGCAGACCAGGGCGGTCCGCTCCGGCACAACGGCCGCGGTCATCGAGAGAAATTCGCTGACGTTCATGGCGTGAGCGGCACGCTCCGTGCTAAAGTTATCGGCGGAGAATTATCGTGCCGCTGTACGAATACTACTGTCCGCAGTGCTCACGCAAGTTCGAGTTGCTGCGCCCGCTGTCCCGCATGGACGAGCCGGCCAGCTGCCCGCAAGGCCACGCTAATGGCCAGCGCACGCTTTCCGTCTTCGCGGCGTTAACCATGACCAGCGAGGGCGAGGCGCTTGAGCTGGGCGGCGGCTGCGCCTGCGGCGGCGCCGGCTGCACCTGCGGCGCCCTTCACTGACTGCGCGAACCGAAGCGCCAGAGCCGCCTCTGGTGCGGCGGCGCCTCTAGCCGCTGCCAGCGCTCTTTCCTCTTATTCTCGGCCTCCTGCCGCTCCGCGGTATCGTCCTCCGCCTGCGCCTCTTCACGCGTGGCGTAGAGGTAAGCCGCGCTCAGGCTCATGATCAGCAGCGCCTCGGCGATGGTTACAATGCCGATCGCCAGGCTGACATCCAACCAGAACTGGTCGGGGAACATCTGGATGAGGTGGTCGCGGGCCGGATTCAGCTGCCAGAAGTCGTTGGCGAAAGCCAGGAAGTGAAAGCGCTCCCAGAGCCGGTCGAAGCCCGTCGAAGCTGCCACGCCCAGCGCAGCTACCACGGCTATCGTGAAGACAGAGGCCTTGATCAGCAGCGAGGCGAAGGCACGCACGCTCAACTCCCGACGCCAGACCACCACTAAGGCGATGAAGCCCAGAATGTAGAACAGCGCCGCCTCCTGAATGAAGTAGACTCGCTTGAACAGCGTCTTGACGTCTGCCAGGTGCGCGGTTTCGCGGGCATTGAACAGGGAGACTGAATCGC
>DASRHH010000042.1:0-14864 GCA_035650635.1 Dehalococcoidia bacterium
TCACGCCGCGGTTCATGAACATGTCGGTGATGTCCGCCGTCGCGTCCAGTGCGCCGCCGGGGTTGCCGCGCAGGTCGAGAATAATCGCCTTGTAGCTGCCGGCACGCACCTGGCGCAGCGCTGTTTCGACGGCCGCGACACTGGGCTGGGTGAACTGCTGCAGCTGGATGTAGGCGATGTCTGTGACGGTGCTGCCGGCCGAATCCACGAGCCGGAAGTCAGGCTGGAGCCCGAGGTTGGTGAAGACCGTCGGCAGCTCGATCTTGCGGCGGGTCACCGTAAGCTCCTCCACGCTACCGGTCTTGTGCTGGACCGTGAGGCGCACGGTGGTGCCTTCCGGTCCGCGGATTACCTTCTCAGCCTGCGGCAGCGTCCAGTCCTCGGTAGACTGACCGTCGACATCCAGGATGACATCGCCGGCGCGGATGCCGGCAATCTCCGCCGGCGAGCCCCGATAGGGGCTGATGACGACGATGCGGTTCGTGGTCGTGTCTAGCGAGACGAGCACGCCGATACCGTTGACGGTGCCGCTGATGGGGTCGACTCCGGCACGATAGCTATCGGGATCGATGTAGGTGGTATGGCGGTCGTGCAGCGACTGGATCAGGCCATCGATGGCGCCTTGCTCCAGCGCCTCCGGCTTCACCTTATCCGGCTCAACGAAATCGCGCTGGAGGATGCCGTAGACTTCCTGGAGCACGGCGAAGTCGGCGCCGCCACTGCCGGCGTGCGAATCGCTGTGGCCGCGGTTATAGCCGATCGCGCCGGCCAGGAAAACCACGAGCACGGCCGCGAGGACGGCAAGCGAGATCTTAAGTTTGTTCAACACGGGCATTCAACATGAGATAGCACCTTAGAGAACGTCACTGGAAGGCTTGAGGAAACGTTTCCGCGGCTGGGTCCAGCCACAGGAACGTCCGCCTGCGCTAACAAAGCTCGCTCAAGTTTAGCATACGGTTCGGGCAGCCTCAGGCCTGACCTCCAGATATACTAGACGCGGGAGCCCATTGCCCGTTATGTCGAAATCAGGATTGGCGTGAAGTCGGGTACTTACATAACAGATATAGTGCGAACATCTGCCGCCTCTCCCCTGGAGGCCCTCTCGTGAGCTTCCGGGTCACCGTGGAGCGCAACACCTTGCGTTTTGCTGCGGCGCATTTCACGACGTTCCGCGGCGAGTGTGAGCCGCTGCATGGCCACAACTACGACGTCTTCGTGGAGGTGCGCGGCGACCTCACTGCCGACTCCTGGGTGATCGACTTCAGCGAGCTCAAGCAAGCCGCTGCCGCCGTCTGCAAGCGCCTGGACCACAAGTTCCTCCTGCAGCAGCAATCCCGCGAGCTTGCGGTAACTGCTGCCGCCGATTCTTACGAAGTGGCGTTTGGTGATCTGCGTTATGTCATTCCCGCCCGCGACGTTGTCGCGCTGCCGATCGACAACTCG
Organism: Dehalococcoidia bacterium; assembly: GCA_035650635.1. GTDB lineage: Bacteria > Chloroflexota > Dehalococcoidia > SM23-28-2 > DASRHH01 > DASRHH01. The sequence goes on from DASRHH010000042.1 coordinate 1,444, forward strand.
ACGGCGGAGCGGCTGGCCGAATGGTTTGCCCGCACGCTCGCCGGCGACCTCTCGTCGCGGGGCGCCGACAACCTGCGCGAGATCACAGTCGGCATCGAGGAAGCGCCCGGTCAAGCCGGCTGGTTCACACTCGCCCTGCCTGCTTCCGCTTGATTTGACATTAGGGCTCGCTTCGCTATCATTCTCCCTACCGGCTGCGGCCGAGGAACCCGCCTGATTAGCAAGAAGCATGCAAATCGACTGGCACAGCACCATCAACGACATCCTGGCTCAGAAGCTGGCGTGCCGCCGCTGCGGCGGCCTCAGCGATGAGGTACGCATCGGCTATCTACGCAGTCCCGACGCTGTGCCGTGGGCGCCCCTCTGCGAGGGCTGCGCCAAGAGCGATTCCTGCGAATCCCGCAAGCTGGTGGTCCTCTGCGAGGAGTGCGCTCAAACCGTCCGTCTGCGCGGCCGCAAGGTCAACGAACAGGGGCTGATGGCCAGCCTCATTGACGAATGCCGGCGCCAGCTGGAGGAGACGCTGGACTACATTGCGGAATACTGGAAGGACGACCTCGACATTGATCCCGAGGAGGTCGACGAGCGCCTGGAAGACGTTGACCCCGAGCTATTCCAGGAGGAGGACGCCTGGCGACTCTACCTGGAGGAGCAGTACATCAAGTGCCATCAGTGGTTCCGCCGCCATACGATACCGGTGCCGAACCCGGGCTGGCGCTCTGAGTACGTTGAGGAAGTGGTAGCCCTGGGCTACCCGACCCTCCTGGGCGAGTAGTCTTTCTCACCGGCCGGCAACGTCGCCAGCCTGCGGTCGATCCTCTGCAACAGCTCCGCTGTCCCCCAGCCCTCTAGCGCCGAAACTGCTACCGGCTCGTCCTCCGGCTCGCCGTGCCAGAGCTCGATCCCCTGGATCTCGTCCAGATCGCTGATCGGCTCGCCGGACTCGCGTCGCAGCTGATCGATTTTGTTAAGCACGGTCAGCCGCGGCCTGGCCTCCAGGCCCATCTCCTGCAACGTCGTCTCAACCGTCTCTGCCTGCTCGGCGGCGTTCGGATGGGTTATGTCGATAACGTGCAGCAAGAGGTCGGCCTCGGCGAGTTCTTCGAGCGTGGCGCGGAAGGCGGCCACCAGGTGGGCCGGCAGCTTCTGGATGAAGCCCACGGTATCGGTCAGCAGGAAGACACCGCCGCTTGGCGTGGTTACTCGTCGAGTCACCGGGTCCAGGGTCGCGAAGAGCTTGTCCTGCACTAGGACGTCCGCACCGGAAAGCGCCCGCATCAGCGTGCTCTTGCCGGCGTTGGTGTAGCCGACCAGCGAGACCACCGGCACGCCCTGGCGGGCCCGGCGCCGGCGATAGAGCGAGCGGTGTTGTCGCACCTGCTCCAACTCGCGCTTCAGCTTCTGGATCTTGCGCCCGATTATGCGGCGGTCCGTCTCCAGCTGCGTCTCGCCGGGGCCACGGGTACCGATGCCACCGCCGAGGCGCTCCAGGTGCGACCACTGCCCGCGCAAGCGCGGCAATAGATACTGGTGCTGGGCCAGGTCCACCTGCAGCCGCCCTTCTCGCGTCTGGGCGTGCTGGCCGAAGATATCCAGGATGAGCGCCGTACGGTCGATGATCTTGACGTCGAGCGCGCCCTCGAGGTTGCGCTGCTGCGTCGGCGAAAGCTCGTCATCGAAAATGACGACGCTGTAGTCCAGCGCCTCTCGCCGCGCGCCGATCTCCCCTACTTTCCCCTTGCCGATGTACAGTGCCGGCTGCGGATGCTCCAGCCGCTGCACGGTCTGCCCCACCACCTGCGCGCCAGCGGTCCGAGCCAGCAACGCCAATTCCTCCAGCGAGTCCTCCGCCTGCCAGCGGCCGTTCCTGCCCGACTTCGGCGCCGCTGCGACGAGGTACGCTCGCTCCGGCTTTTGCGCCGTTATGTAAAGCTCTCCCCTGTTTCTCGTATCTGTCCTTCGCAAGAACTCTCGCTTCAAGTAGGCGTTCGCGACGCTTGGTACATCTGGTATGAGTATAGCATCGGCCAGCAGCGCGCCTTAGCCGTCCAGGCGCCCGTCTGCTATACTGCGCTGGCTCTGATGGCTAAACTACCGCGAACTATTGCATTTGGCGTGCTCGCTTTCGGCCTTACCGCTGCGGCCGTGGTCGCCTGCTTCATCTGGTGGGACGCCCAGCACTGCGTCTTCTGTCGCTCCCGGTTGAGCGCCGGCTGGTGTGAGAACGCCGCTTGTACTGCCGGACGGCGTGCCGGCGCCGAGCAGCGCGCCGCCTGATGCCCGGGTTCGCTTCCCTGCTCGATTCCCTGTTGGGCCAGCCGCCACACTCCGGGGAGGCCTGGGTCTTCCCGGGCCAGGGCTCGCAGGAGCCGGGCATGGGCCACGACGTCTTCGAGGGCTCACGGGTGGGTCGCCTCCTCTTCGAGGAAGCAGACACGGCACTGGGTTTCCCGCTGAGCCGGCTCTGTTTCGAGGGGCCGGAGGACGAGCTCCGGCAAACGGAAAACGCGCAGCCGGCAATCTTCGTGACCTCGCTGGCCTGCCTGGCGGCCGCCCTGGAGGCTGGAGCGCTCTCGCATCCGCCGCAGGTCATGGCGGGACACAGCCTGGGGGAGTACACGGCCCTGGTTGCGGCGGGCTCGCTCGGTTTCCAGCAGGGCCTGGCGCTGGTGCGGCAACGCGGCCGCCTGATGCAGGCCGCCGGGGAGGAAACCCCGGGCGCCATGGCCGCGGTCATGCACCTGGACCCCGAGCGCATCGCGGAGATCTGTCGCGCCGCCGGGGCTGAGATCTGCAACTACAACTCCCCGCAGCAGATCGTGATCGGCGGCCGGCCGGCAGCCGTGGAGCAGGCGACGGCTGCGATCAGGGCTGAGGGCGGACGCGCGGTGCCGCTAAACGTCTCCGGCGCCTTCCACACCTCGTTGATGGAGCCGGCGGCTGTTCGGCTCTCCAGCGCCATCGCGCAGACGGAGTTCTCGGCGCCGCGAGTGCCGATCATTGCCAACAGCAGCGCGGAGCCGCTGGCGGACGCGGCAGCGATCCGCCAGGAGCTGGCGACGCAGCTGACCAGCGCCGTCCTCTGGCAGCAGACTGTAGAAAGAATGAGCGAAGCTGGTGTAACCTCGATTGCGGAGATAGGTCCCGGTCAGGTGCTGGCCGGGCTGGTCCGGCGCATCGACGAGGGCATCAGTACCTGGGGCATCAGCGGCCTGGCGGACCTTAAAGTTGTGAACCATGAGCGATAGCCTGCGCGACAAAGTAGCAATCGTCACCGGCGGCTCCCGAGGTATCGGCAAGGCGATCTCAGTGGCGATGGCGAAGCATGGAGCCAAAGTCGTGATCAACTATCGCCAGAATTCGGCCGCGGCCGAGGAGTGCGCCGCTCAGCTGGCGGCCATGGGCGCCGAACACATTACCATCCAGGCAGACGTCACTGTCACCAAGGATGTTGAACGCCTCGTCGATACCACTATCAGCAAGTTCGGCACGGTCAATATCCTGGTCAACAACGCGGGATTCAACCGCGACAACCTCATCGTGCGCATGAGCGACGCTGATTGGGACCAGGTATTGGATACCAACCTCAAGGCAGCGTTCCTCTGCAGCCGCGCCGTTCTGCGGCCCATGATGAAGCAGCGCTGGGGGCGCATCATCAACATCAGCAGCGTTGCTGGCGTGGCCGGCAACGCCGGCCAGGCCAACTACGCTGCGGCCAAGGCCGGCCTTACCGGCCTGACGCGCGCCATAGCCCGCGAAGTGGGGTCGCGTTCCATCACCGCCAACGTAGTAGCGCCCGGCCTAGTGATCACCGAGCTGACGGAGCATGTCGGCGAGGACCTGATCAAGGCCACGCTTGACCGCGCCGTCCTGCCCCGGCTGGGCACGCCGGAGGACATTGCTGAGGCCGTCGCCTTCCTGGCCTCGGAGGCCGCCGGCTACATCACCGGCCAGGTGCTGATGGTGGACGGCGGGCTGGGGATGTAGCATGGCCGGGAAGCGCCACAAGGGCCGCGTCACAGCACTCAAGGTCCTCTACGAAGCTGATACGGTGGGGCACGCGCCCGCTTCTATCCTCCAGCGCATGGTAGAAGAAGAGAAGCTGACGCCGGGACTCGAGTCGTTCGCCAGGGAGCTCGTCGAGGGGGTTAGCGCCAACCGAGAACGCATCGACGGGGTCATCCGGCAGCACGCGACGGCCTGGCCGCTGGACCAGGTCTCCGCCATCGACCGCAACATCCTCAGGCTTGCTGTCTACGAGATCATCATTGATAATAGGGTGCCAATGAGGGCCGTCATCAACGAGGCCGTGGAACTGGCCAAAGATTATGGCGGCGAAAGTTCCCCCAAGTTTATCAATGGTGTGCTTGGTGCGGTTAGCCTCACCACAACCCGATAGACCGCTTCAGGAGGTGATATATGGCGACCGTCTTTGAACGCGTACGAAAGATTATTGTCGAGCAGCTGGGCGCTGACGAAAGCGAAATCAAGCCTGAGACTTCCTTTGTGGAAGACCTCAATGCGGATTCCCTGGACTTGGTCGAGTTGATCATGTCCTTCGAAGAGGAGTTCAGCAAAGACGGCAAGGCCGTCGAGATTTCCGACGAGGACGCCGAGAAGATCACTACGGTGCAGGACGCCGTTAATTACATCATGGAACACGGCGCCACCGACGAATAGCCAGACCGCCGTCGTCTAGAGCAGCCACCTGCCGGTCTCCCGCGCGGGGCACCAGTGGCAGGTGGCTTTTCTGCGTAATAAGATAGGGTGCAGCGGCTGGCCCTATCGTTATGGACTTCCTCGGCGTTGGCTTACCGGAGATTCTTCTCGTGCTGCTGGTGGCGCTTGTCGTCGTCGGCCCGCAGCGCTTGCCCCAGGTCGCCATCGAGATCGCCAAAGTCGTAAAGACGCTGCGCGGCTATGCGACCGAGGTCACTAACGAGCTGAAGGGCGAGTTCGAGGAGTTTACGCAGGACTACGGCGAGGTCAAGGCCCAGATGCAAGACCTGCGGAACACGATCAACAGCGAGTCCAGCGCCATCACCCGTGAGGCGGACGATGTAGTCCAGGAGAGCCGCCTTCCCGCCGTCTCCGGCCCAATCATCGAGACTACCTCTGCTCCAGCGCCCCCGCCCAGCAATGGCGCCACCGGCGGCCCACCACCGCACGAACACGACCACGACCACCCTGAGCTGCAACATTGAGCCAGAGCGCTCCTCCGCAATCAGCGCCGCCGCCCGAGCAAGGCGGCCGCTACATGACGATCATCGAGCACCTGGAGGAACTGCGCCGCCGTGTCTTCATCTCCTGCATTAGCATCGTCATTGGCCTGGGCATCTCGGCGGTCTTCGGCAAACAGATCCTGGAGTTTCTCAAACAGCCGGCGGAGGATAAGAACCCCGCCTTTAGCCTGCAATACATCGAGCCGTTCGAGCTGATCGTCACCTATTTCCGAGTCGCCCTTCTGGGCGGCTTGATTTTTGCCATGCCTATGGTGATCTACCAGGCCCTGATGTACGTCTCCCCTGCCCTGACGCCCAAGGAGAAGCGCTGGGTCTACGGCACGGTCATCGGGGCGTTCGGGTTCTTTATTGGCGGCATGGCCTTTTGCTACTACGTCGCGCTACCACCGGCGCTGAATTTTCTGCTGAACTTCGGCAATGACATTGCCGCGCCCAACATTCGCATCGGGAGTTATGTCGACTTCGTGACTCGCCTGATCTTCTGGACCGGCGTGACCTTCGAGACGCCACTGGTCGTGATGTACCTGGCGCGCTTCCGCATCCTCAGCTCAGGGCAGGCGCTGCGTTTCTGGCGCTACGCTGTGGTGCTCGCGTTCGCTATTGCAGCCGTCGTGACGCCGACCATCGACCCCGTCACCCAGTCGATCGTCGCCGGGCCCATCATCGTTCTCTACTTCCTCGGCATCGTCCTGGCCTGGATCGTTGAACCGAAATCGCCAACGTAGCCACGTTGACGCCCCGAGAACCAAATGCTAGCATCGGCGCCAACTAGATGAGCGAGCTGCAAGCCCTACACCAGCAGATTTCCGCCTGTCTAGACTGCTCCCTCTGCAAGACCCGTACCCACGCTGTGCCCGGCGAGGGGCCCGAAAACGCCGAGATAATGTTCATCGGTGAGGGGCCCGGCTTCAACGAAGACCAGCAGGCACGGCCATTTGTCGGCGCGGCCGGCAAGTTCCTGGAGCAGCTAATCACCTCTGCCGGACTGCGCCGCAGCGACGTTTACATCACAAACGTCGTAAAGTGCCGGCCGCCGCAGAACCGCGACCCTCTTCCCGAAGAAATCGAAGCCTGCAGCAACCACCTGGACCGCCAGATCCAGCTCATTCGCCCGCGGCTGATCGTCACCCTGGGCCGCTACTCGCTGGCCCGCTTCTTTCCCCGCGAGCCCATCGGCAGGCTGCACGGCCAGCTGAGAACACACGCCAAGGGCAACGTCCTGCCGATGTACCATCCGGCTGCCGCCCTGCATGCTGGCAATATGCGCGGTATCATTGAGCAAGACTTCCGCCGTCTGCCGGAAGTATTGGCGGAGGTGCGGAACCGGCGCCTGCCGGAGCCACAGCCGCTCGCCGTTCCGAGCGAGCCGCCTGCGCAGCAGATGTCGCTCTTTTGAGTAGACGGCCTTTGTGATGGCAGAAAAGCTAAGAGTCGTTCCGCTCGGCGGCCTGGGTGAGATCGGCCGCAACATGATGGTGCTGGAATACGGCGATGACCTTATCGTCGTCGACGCCGGCCTCATGTTCCCGGAGGAGGACATGCTGGGCGTGGACCTCGTTCTCCCCGACATCTCGTACATCCTGGAGCGCCGCGAGAAGCTTCGCGGCATCCTCATCACGCACGGCCACGAAGATCACACCGGCGCCCTACCCTACGTCCTCAATCAGATTCAGGCGCCCGTCTACTGCACCCGGCTGACTCGCGGCCTTATCTCCGTCAAGCTGGAGGAGCACCACCTGCTGGAGCAGGCCGACCTGCGGCTGGTGCAGCTGGGCGAACGTATCCGCCTGGGCGCTTTCAGCGTCGAGTTCGTTGGCGTGACGCACTCGATTCCCGACTCTGCGGCGCTGGCGATCACGACACCGGTCGGCACGGTTTTCCACACCGGCGACTTCAAATTCGACCACACGCCGGTCATGGGCCCCCCGTCCGACCTGCAACGCATCGCGGAGTTGGGCAAGGAAGGCATCCTGCTGCTCTTTTCCGACTCCACTTACGCTGAAGTCCCCGGCTACACCGACTCCGAGCAGAACGTCGCCAGCACCTTCCACGAAGTTATGTCGACTGCATCCGGCAGGGTCATCGTCGCGACGTTTGCCTCGCTGATCTCGCGCATCCAGCAGGTCACGGAGGCCGCCAGCAAGACCGGCCGGCAGGTGTTTGTCACCGGCCGCAGCATGCTGGCCAACGTCAAGATGGCCCTGAAATTGGGCTACCTCAACGTGGACCAGGACCTGCTAATGCCGCTGGAGCGCATGCGCAACTTCTCGCCGGAGCAACTGGTGCTGCTGACGACCGGGGCCCAGGGCGAGCCGATGTCGTCGCTGGTGCGCATGGCCAACCAGGACCACCGCCAGATCGAGCTGGTGCCCGGCGATACGGTCGTTTTCTCGTCTTCCGCTATTCCCGGCAACGAGATGCTAATCAATAAGACGATCGATAACCTGTTCCGGTTGGGCGTCAAGGTGCTGACCAGCCGCAACGCCGCCGTGCACGTGCGCGGCCACGCCGCCCAAGAAGAGCTGAAGCTGATGATCAACCTGACCAAACCGCGCTTCTTCGTGCCGGTGCACGGCGAATACCGCCACATGGCCGTGCACGCCGCGATCGCGCAATCAGTCGGTGTGCCGCAGGAGAAAACGTTTGTGCTGGAGGACGGCGACATCCTGGAGGTCGATAGCTACGGCGCACAGATCGTTGGGCGCACCTCCGGTGAGTACGTCTACGTCGATGGGCTCTCCGTAGGCGTCGATAAGGTCGTCATGCGCGACCGCCGCCACCTGGCGAACGACGGCGTAGTCGTCGTAATCGTCGGCGTCGATAGGCATAGTGGTAAACCAACCGGCTTCACAGACGTTGTATCTAGGGGATTTGTCGACGGCGAAATGGACACGCTAATGGAGCGCACCCGTTTTGTCGTCCAGGACGCCCTCAGCGGCCAGGAGCACTTCAGCGAGCGCGCGGACATCAACTCGAAGATACACGAGGCGCTCGGGAGGTTTCTCTACCAGGAGATCAAGCGCCGGCCGCTGATCCTGCCGGTCATTGTGGAGGTCTGACCAGTCGCTTGGCCGTTCGCACCCGGCCCAAACGGGGCCGCACCAGCCGCCGCTCTAGCCCGCGGCGTTCTTCCTATCGTTCGGCATCACGCGTCCGCCGAACCGGCGGGCCCGAAATCTATATCCGCACCAGCTGGCTGATCATCGGCCTGGCGGCGCTAGCCGTCGTCTCGCTGCCGCTGACTGGCCCTTACCTGCTGGCTGGGCTGGAGGCCACGCTGCGTCGCTTTGGCCTGGGCCTGATGCTGTTGCTGGCAGTCCTGCTGACAGACGCCTGGCTGTTCCTGAGGCAGCCCCTGGAGCCCAGCCGCAGCTTCTGGCGCATGCTCGGCGGCGCTCACTTGCTGATACTGACGCTCTTTGGCGTCATGGGGCTCTGGAAGCCGGACTTGACGATCGCCGGGGCGCCCCTGGCGCAGGTGTCCTCTGGCGGCAGCCTGGGCCACGCACTGGTCGCCAGCCCGCTCGGCTTACTGGCCTGGGCCACGGTAACCGCGGGCGCGGTTACTCTGCTCTGGCCTCGCGGAGCGCGGGCTACCGGCAACGCCACGCTGGCCGGCCTGCGCTGGCTGGTGGTCATCAACATCCCGGCACACATCTGGCATGGGCTCAAGGCGTTCCTCGGCATTCTGGTGCCCGCCTCCGATGACGATGACATCGATCTTGATGCTGAGCCGCGCTACCTGCCGCAGTGGGACGAACAGTGGGCTGACAGCCAGCCCCCCGCCAAGCCGGCGGGCACCGAAGCGGAGCCGCTGGTCGTGACCTCCGCCGGGGACGATGTCGAGGAGTTTCAGCGGCCGCTGCCCTTCGGGCGGCAGGCCGGCGGCGGCTGGGAGCTGCCACCGATCGATATCCTCAGCGACAAGGTCGACGAGGATGCCAAGCCGCTGGACAACGAGGCCCGCGCCCGCCTCATCATCGAGACGCTGCGCAGCTTCGGCGTCGATGCGACGGTGGCGACGATCAACCAGGGCCCCACGGTCACTCAGTTCGGGGTCGAGCCGGGCTGGGAGGTCAAGACCCGCACCGTCGCCGAGCGCGACGAGCGTGGCCGCCAGGTGTTCGACAAGGACGGCAAAGCCCGTTACCGCACGGAGGTCGTCTCGCGTACGCGGGTGCGCGTCAACAAGATTACGACCCTGGCCAACGACCTGGCGCTGGCTCTTGCCGCCCCCACCATTCGCATCGAGGCGCCAGTTCCAGGCCAGCCGATCATCGGCATCGAGGTGCCGAACACGACGACGTCGCTGGTCACGCTGCGCAGCGTGATCGAGAGCAGCGCCTTCGCGCGCATGGGCAGCCGCACCCGATTAGGCATTGCGCTCGGCAAAGGCGTTTCCGGAGAGCCGGTGGCGGCGGACCTGACCAAGATGCCGCACCTCCTCATCGCCGGCGCCACCGGCAGCGGCAAGAGCGTCTGCATCAACTCGGTCATCGCCTGCCTGCTGATGAACAACGCGCCGGAGGACCTGCGACTGATCCTGGTGGACCCGAAACGCGTGGAGCTGGCCAACTTCGCCGATATCCCACACCTGGCGTTCTCCAAGGTCATCACCGAGCTCGACGAGGTTCCCGCGACCCTGCACGCTATCATCCAGGAGATGGAGAACCGCTATCGCAAGTTCGCCGAGATCGGCGTCCGCAACCTCGAGGCCTGGAACCGCAGCGCCCGTGCCACGCACAAGCTGCCCTACTGGGTAGTCATCATCGACGAGCTGGCCGACTTGATGATGGCGGCTCCCTACCAGGTGGAGAAGCAGCTCTGCCGCCTGGCTCAGCTGGCGCGCGCCACGGGCATCCACCTCATCATCGCCACCCAACGACCCTCCGTCGACGTCGTCACAGGCTTGATCAAGGCCAACTTCCCCACCCGCATCGCCTTCGCGGTCAGCTCGCAAGTAGACTCGCGCACGATCATCGACATGGCCGGCGCCGATAAGCTGCTGGGCCGCGGCGACATGCTGTTCATGGCGACGGACGCCGCCAAGCCGCGCCGCTTGCAGGGCTGCTTCGTCTCGGATGGCGAACTCGACAAGCTGGTGGCCTGGTGGACGGAAGACCGCTTCCGCCACCTGAAGCCGGAAAGCCTGGACCACCTGCTCCAGCAGGCCGGCGCAGACGACGAGGAAGAGCCAGCCGAGTTCGGCGACCCGCTTTACCAGGCGGCGCTCAACCTGGCCCGCCAGCACTCCCGCATCTCGACTTCGCTCCTGCAGCGGCGGCTGCATGTCGGCTATCCGCGAGCGGCGAACCTCATCGATTCGCTGGAGCGCGAAGGCGTCGTCGGCCCGCCCGAGGGCGGCGGCGGCTCACGACAGGTGCTGATCTCGTCGGAAGACGACGACGAACTCGATCCGCTCGATTAGTCCTCTTTTCTTGACGGACGCGCCTTGACAGCCTTGGCCGTAGGAGTAGTATGGAGATAGGTCAAGCGACTGGAGGTGACTCCGTGATCAGGATTCACGCTTGGCTCACGGTCTTCCAGGTGGACTGTAAATCCTCCCCGTAGGCAACGTCACGGGGAGAGCGGAAACCGGTTCTTGGCTCGTGATGTTTGCGAGCCCGCGGGCACAGAAGTGTCGGGCCGTTGGGCGGAGGAACCGCCCGGGCAAATAGAGCCGGGTCCGGGAAATCCAGAAATATGGTGAATCGGCCCCCGGAAATCGGGGGCCGATTTCATTGCCTCGTGGTATGCGTTACCGCCGGCGCCGGCGGTAACGGTAGCCGCCACTGCCGCCGTTGCTCCGCCGATTCCCCTGCCGCATCTCCGCGATCAGGGCCAGGCCTTCCTCATCGCCGACCAGCTCTCGTCGTAGCTCGACGATGCGGTCTCGCAGCGCGGCCGCCTTCTCGAACTCCAGGGAGCGTGCCGCTTCCTTCATCTGGTGCTCGAACTCCTTGACCATGCGCGCCAGCTCCTCCCTGGGGATCTCGCCAGCGTCGTAACCCGGACTTTGTTCCGCCACCTGCCGCACTCGGTCGGTGATGTCGCGGATGACCTTCTGGATGCCCTCCGGCGTGATGCCGTGGCCCTCGTTGTACTCCATCTGGATGCGGCGGCGGCGTTCCGTCTCCTCGATAGCGCGTCGCATGGAGTCCGTCATGACGTCGCCGTACATGATGACCCTGCCGTTGACGTGTCGCGCCGCGCGGCCCATCGTCTGTACCAGCGACCACTCGGAGCGCAGGTAGCCCTCCTTGTCGGCGTCCAGGATCGCGACCAGACTGACCTCCGGCAAGTCCAGGCCCTCTCGCAGCAGGTTGATGCCGACCACGACGTCATACACTCCGAGCCGCAGGTCGCGCAGTATCTCCACCCGGTCGAACGTCTGTACCTCGGAGTGCAGATAGTGCGTCTTGATGCCCATCTCCTGCAAGTAGTCCGCCAGGTCCTCCGCCATCTTCTTCGTCAGCGTCGTCACCAGGACTCGCTCACCCTTTTCGATCCGCAGCTTGATCTCGTGCATCAGGTCGTCCACCTGGCCCTTCGTCGGCCGCACCTCGACCTCCGGGTCGAGCAGGCCTGTGGGGCGGATGATCTGCTCCGCCACCTGCTCCGAGTGCTCGTACTCCCAGGGGCCGGGCGTCGCCGAGACGTAGATAACCTGGTTGACGTGCGAGAGGAACTCCTGGAAATTCAGCGGCCGGTTGTCCAGCGCAGAGGGCAGCCGGAATCCAAACTCCACCAGCGTCTGCTTGCGGGCGAGGTCGCCGTGGAACATGCCCCGGATCTGCGGGATGGCCATGTGCGACTCGTCGATGAACATCAGGAAGTCGTCCGGGAAGTAGTCCATCAGCGTCCAGGGCGTGCTGCCGGCGGCCCGGCGCGCCAGGTGTCGCGAGTAATTCTCGATACCGGAGCAGTAGCCCTGCTCCCGCAGGCACTCGACGTCGTAGCGGGTGCGCTCCTCCAGCCGCTGCGCCTCCAGCAGCTTGCCGTGCTCGCGCATCCAGGCCACCTGGTCTTCCATCTCGGCCTGGATATCGACGAGCGCGGCCTCCAGCTTCTCCTGCGAGGTCACGAAGTGCTTCGCGGGGTAGATGTCCAGGGAATCGCTCTCACCGAGGACTTCTCCGGTCAGCGGGTCCAGCTGCAGGATGCGCTCCACCTCATCGCCGAAGAAGTCGACGCGCACAGCCAGGTCCTCGTTGGCTGGCATGATCGTCAGGGTATCGCCGCGCAGCCGGAAGCGGCCGCGGATCAGGTTATTGTCGTTACGCTCGTACTGCATATCGACCAGCTTGCGCAGGGCCCGCTGCCGGTTTGCCGATTGTCCCTTCTTGAGGCTGAGCACGAAGTTGTAGTACTCCGCCGGCTCGCCCAGGCCGTAGATGCAGGAGACGGACGCGACGATGATCACGTCTCGCCGCTCGAAGAGGGCGCGAGTCGCGGCGTGGCGCAGCTTATCGATCTCCTCGTTGATGTCGGCGTCCTTGGCGATATACGTGTCGGTGCGCGGGATGTAGGCCTCCGGCTGGTAGTAGTCGTAGTAGGAGACGAAGTACTCCACGCCGTTCTCCGGGAAGAAGTCTCGGAACTCGGCGTAGAGCTGCGCGGCCAGCGTCTTGTTGGGCGAGATGACCAGCGTGGGCCGGTTCGTCTGCGCGATGACATTGGCCATGGTGAACGTCTTGCCGCTGCCGGTGACGCCGAGGATGGTCTGGTGCTTGTAGTTGTCGTTCAGCCCCTCGACCAGCTTCTCGACGGCGCTAGGCTGGTCGCCGGTCATCTGGAAGTCGGCTACAAGCTTGAAGTCAGGCATCGCTGACCTATTGTAGCGCGAAGCATTAGGGGGCAGCTACGAAACGGCTAGTACAGCCGAGATTAGCCCGGCAGCTTACGCAGCAGCGTCGCGATACGCGGGTGCTCCACGACAAACCTCAGCTCGAGGAGGTAGAGGACCTTGTCCAGGTCACGCAGCTCGCCGATGCCGCCTTCCGTGCCGGTAAACAGCTCAACGAACTCTTCTCGCACGTCATTCAGGTAATCACCGATCGATTGGGTGTTAACCATGTGCTCCAGGTAGGCGACGATCTCCTCGTACTCATCCTTGTCCAACCAGATCCCCTCGCAGGCCTGGCAGATATCCACCGTGATCGTCGACTCACCATAATA
>DASRHH010000043.1:0-8871 GCA_035650635.1 Dehalococcoidia bacterium
CTTGCCTCGGGACTGTCCGTCTCTCAGCTGGTCTATACCGCCTGGGCGTCGGCGGCCAGCTTCCGCGGCACCGACAAGCGGGGTGGGGCGAACGGGGCGCGCATCCGCCTGGCGCCGCAGAAGGACTGGGAGGTCAACCAGCCGGCCGAACTGGCCAAGGTGCTCCAGACGCTGGAGCGGATCCAGACGGAATTCAACAGCTCGCAGACTGGCAGCAAGAAGGTCTCGCTCGCTGACCTGATCGTTCTAGGCGGCTGCGGAGCAGTCGAGAAGGCTGCGAAGAGCGCCGGGCATGACGTGCGGGTTCCGTACAGGCCAGGGCGCACGGACGCGTCGCAGGAGCAGACCGATGTCGAGGCGTTTGCCGTGTTGGAGCCAACCTTCGACGGGTTCCGCAACTACCTCCAGCCTGGCGAGATCCTGTCGCCGGAGACCCTGCTGGTGGAGCGGGCCACCATGTTGAGGCTGACCGCGCCCGAGATGACGGTCCTGGTAGGCGGCATGCGCGCACTGAATGCCAACTTCGGGCAATCCAAACACGGGGTCTTCACCGGCCGGCCCGAGATGCTGACCAACGACTTCTTCGTGAATCTGCTTGACATGGGTACGGAGTGGAAGGCCTCGGGTCAGGACGTGTTCGAGGGCCGCGATCGCGCGACGGGCCAGGTCAAGTGGACCGCCACCGCCGTCGACCTCGTCTTCGGTTCCAACTCTCAGCTCAGAGCCCTCTCGGAGGTCTACGCATGCGCCGACTCGCAGCAGAAGTTTGTGCGTGACTTTGTGGCTGCGTGGGACAAGGTGATGAATCTCGATCGCTTCGACCTTGCCTGATCCCAGCTAGCACATGAAGAGGCCGGCAACTCGAGTTGCCGGCCTCTTCATAACCTCATCCCGGGGTCGCTTTTTACCGAACGTCTATCGAGCGGAGCGTCGCGGCGCGTTATAATTGCGCAACATTACACAAACGGGAGGGCCTCCAATGCTGGGTCAACAAATCGGCGAAGAGAACGGCCGCGTTACCGGCCGGCGCATTCTGCCTGGGGATGACTATCGCTACGTGAAGATGGAGATTTCCTTCGAGACGAACGTCACGCTTTTCGGCGCGCCGGGTATGAACGCAGGCACCTATACCGTCTACGAGCGTGTCCCCGGCCAGATCTACGGCGAGGGCCAGGGCATCGTCATGCTGCAGAGCGGCGAGAGCGCCATCTGGAATGCGCACGGCGTCGGCCGTCCAACGGGGGAGGGCGCCGGGATGAAGATCGCCGGTTCAGTCGCCTTCCAGGCCGGCCAGGGCAAGCTGGCCCGCCTCAACGAAGTGCTGGTGGCCGTGGAGCACGAGGCCGCCGATGACGGCAGCGTGCACTCCAAGCTCTGGGAATGGACCTGCCAATAGACCTCCGACTCAAGACTCGATCCCGGGGCGCGACCAGTGCTGCGTAAACTAACGATCTCAAATCCTGGGCTTGCCCCCGTTGCTGCTATCGCATTGCTGGGCCTGGCAACGGAGGCGATCTACGTGTTCGCCATGCTCAGGCCATGGTGGCTCTGGGACCACTTCTGGACCGACCCCTACTTTGGCCTGCTGACCAGCGCCCATAACCTCATCCGCTACGCCGTCGCCCTGGTGGCGCTGTTTGTGCTCTACCTGGCGGCAGCCTTTCTGGTCTGGCGCGGCAAGCTCAACGTTACGGAGTGGCTGGTCTGGGGCCTGCCGCTGCTCTTCGCAGGAACGCTGCTGCTGGCCCAGCCCGCCATGGCCCGTGACCTCTACCACTACCTGATGGAAGGCCGCATCCTCTGGCACTACGGCGGTAACCCGATGGTCGACGTGCCCGGCCAGTACCCGGGCGACCCCCTTTTGCCGGTGCTGGACCGCTGGCAGATGCATTACCAGACTCCCTACGGCCCGCTCTGGCTTGTGCTCACCTGGTTCCCCCAGACGATCGCGGGCGGCAATGCGGAGTGGCTGCTCGTCTCCTACAAGACGCTGAGCGTGGTCTTCCTCTTCGGGACGGCCTACGTGGTGCGCCTGATCCTGGTCGAGGTGCGACCGGAACATCGGCGCCTGGGCACACTGCTCTTCCTCTGGAACCCGCTCATCCTGATCCAGATCGCGCTCAACGGCCACAACGACTCTGTGATGATGTTCTTCGCCATGCTGGCGTTCTATTTCGGGCTGAAGCGCCGTTGGGCCCTGGCGATTCCAGTGCTCATGCTTTCCGTGCTGGTGAAGTACCTGACCGTGCTCCTACTGCCAGTTTTCATCATCTATGCGCTCCGCCAGGGCCGCCGCGAGCGCAGAGAGATGCTCATCGGGAGCGCCGCCGCGGCTGTGATCGCTTTCGCTTTCCTGGCACCCTTCTGGCAGGGCCTGGAGACGTTCGGGGCTTACACGGAGGCGCAGTCCAGCTGGTTCGTCAACTCGATCCCGGAGCTGATAGTACGCACTATTGACGGCCCCATCGGCAAGCCGGCGGCACGCATTGTCGCCAGGGCGGTGTCCTTAGCGATGTTCGCGCCGCTGTACGGACTGCTGCTCTGGCGGCTGCGCAAGGGCAGCGCTGACCCCTTGCTCAGCGGCTACCAGGTCCTCTTCGTCTACCTGCTTATCGGCTCCACCCTCATCTTCCCCTGGTACGTCACCTGGATCCTGCCGGTCGGCATTGTACTGATGGAGCCGTGGGTGCTCACCGCCGTGCTGCTCTCCGTGACAGCCAGCAGCATCGATATCATTCAGCACATGGTGCGCGACCTGCAGGTCATGCAGATGCGCATTGGCCTGGAGGTGCTGGTTACGGTGATCGTCGTCGTGCTGCCGCCGCTGTTCCTGGCGGCGAACATGGCGCTCGATAAGGTGGCCTTGCCGCGCTGGCGCCTGAGGCCACAGACCCTGGCGGTGCCCTCGCCTGAACCGGGCGAGAGCGCCGCTGAGTAGACCTCTCGCTCTGTCGATTCGGCTACCAGGAGACGCTGTTCTTGAGCAGCGTGCGCGCCAGGTCCCAGATGGGGCCTGGGAAGTGGTGGAGGGAGTCCAGCACCTTCTCGTACGACTCCAGGAAGTAGGTCACTTCCTCCTTGCCGATGATCAGCGGCGGCGCCAGCTTGTGTACGTCTAGGTTGTGGCCGGCCACCTGCGTCAGGATGCCGTAGTCGCGCATTAGCGGGATCGCCAGCATCTGCCCGAATAGCCCCTCGTCGGCGCCGTGCACCAGCTTCCAGCCGGCCTTCAGCGCGAACGATTGCGGCTCCGCGAACTCGATGCCGATCATGAGGCCGAGGCCACGGACCTCCTTCACCATCTCGAAGCGACAGGCCAGCGCCTGCAGACGCCCGCGCAGCAGCGCTCCCTGGACCTCGGCGTTCTCCACCAGATGCTCGTCCTCGATCACCCGCAGGCTGGCGAGCCCGGCGACCATCGCCATAGCGTTGCCGCCGAAGGTGGTGGTGTGCACGACCGAGTGACGCAGGTCTGTGAACACCTTGTCGAAGATATTGCGGCGCGTGATCATAGCGCCGATGGGCACGTAGCCGCCGGAGAGGCCCTTTGAAAGCAGCATGATGTCCGGCTCGACGCCCCAGTGCTCGCAAGCGAACCAGCGGCCCGTCCTGCCGATGCCGGTCTGGATCTCGTCGAGGATCAGCAGGGCGCCGTAGCGGTGGCAGAGCGCCGCCGCCTCCGGCAGGTATTGCGGCGAGGGCACACGTACGCCGGCCTCGCCCTGGATCGGCTCGGTGATGAACGCAGCGACATCGCCCTTACGCAGCTCGTCCTCCAGCGCTTCCAGGTCGTCGAACGGAATGCAGTGGGTGCCCGGCAGTAGCGGCTCAAAGCCCTGGCGCCAGGACTCGCCGTCCGTCACGGACAGCGCCCCGAAGGTGAGGCCGTGGAATGCCTTATCGGCGTAGAGGATACGTGGCCGGCCGGTGGCCTTGCGCGCCATCTTGAGGCCGACTTCGGTCGTCTCGGAGCCGCTGCTGGTGAAGAAACAGGTATCAAGCTCGCCGGGAGCCAATCGCGCCAGCTCCTGGCCCAGTTGCGCCGCCAGGGGCGCGCTCTCCATCTGCACCAGGCTGGCGCCATCGCGCTCCAGCCAATCGATGACCGCCTGCTTCACCCGCGGGTGGTTGCGGCCGACGTTGTAGAGGCTGTAGCCGCTGAGGAAATCGAGGTATTTTCGTCCGTCCTGGTCCCAGAGGTAGGCGCCGGAGCCGCGGGTAAACACCTTGTTGAAGCCGATGAGGTCCAGGACTCGCGCGAAGCGGTGGTTGATGTGCCGGCTGAAACGGTCCGAAACCTCGCCGGGGCGCTCGCTGAAGATGCTGTCGTAGTCGATCAATTGGTCCTGCCTTCGTGACGGGCGAAGGTTGGCGTGCCGAGGGCTTTGCCCAAGGATAGTTTTGGACTTCTGGCCCGTCAACCTTACTCGCGGTGCCGCGCCACGTAGCCCAGTGCCATTAGCACGAGGATGACGACGCCCAACGCGTTGCGGCGCACGATCGCCCAGGCGGCTACCGAACTGACCGTGGAGGCGACTATGTTAGGATACGCGCCAAGAAGGAAGGAGAGTACAGCATGCCGGGACGGTTGGAAGGCAGAGTTGCTATCATCACCGGCGCCGCCGGCTACTTGGGCCGAAGCCACAGCGTTCGTCTGGCCCGTGACGGCGCTAAGGTTGTTGTCACGGACATCGAAGATGGGTCGGCCACCGTAGAAGAGGTGAAAGCCGCCGGCGGAGAGGCCATCTTCCAGAAGCTAGACGTCACGGATTGGCAGGAAGCTGAGCAAGCTGCGCGTCAGGTGGTCCAGCGATTTGGCCGCATAGACATCTTGATCAACAACGCGGCTCTGACGGGGGGCATCATTAAGCCCTGGACCGAATTCACGCCGGAGGAGTGGGACCAGAACCTGGCGGTGGATCTGAAAGGAATGTTCGTTTGTGCGCGTGCCGTGTTCCCGGCAATGAAAGAACAGCGCTACGGCAAGATAATCAACATATCCTCGGGCACCATGCTATCCGGCCGCGCCAATATGCTGCCCTACGTTACCGCCAAAGCGGGCGTCATCGGCTTAACCCGGAGCCTGGCGACGGAGCTAGGCGAGTTCGATATCAACGTTAATGCGATCTTGGTGGGCTTCTTTCCACACATCTTCGAGGGCATACCTTCCGACATAATCGACGGCATAACGCAGGAAGTGCTGCCGACTCAAGCCTTTAAGCGCATCGGGGACCCTAACGACCTGAGTGCGGTAGTGGCCTTCCTTGCTTCGGACGATTCTCGCTGGATAACCGGGCAGGCCATCG
Source organism: Dehalococcoidia bacterium (assembly GCA_035650635.1). Taxonomy (GTDB): domain Bacteria; phylum Chloroflexota; class Dehalococcoidia; order SM23-28-2; family DASRHH01; genus DASRHH01. The sequence continues at coordinate 5,307 of DASRHH010000043.1, forward strand.
CAGTTGATGGAGGCTCCTCCAGGGCCGGTGGGTAGTACCCTATCGCCAGCGTGGCGAGCAGGCCGGCCGCGCGCCAACCTTATTTTCGATGCCGCGCCACGTAGCCCAACGCCATCAGCACCAAGATTAGAATACCGAGAAAGAGGACGACATCAGCGTGGCTGTTGCGCCCAGCAATGCCATCCAGGGGCGGCCAGGCGGCGCTCAAGCGCCCCCCGGCCGGGGGTAGCCCAACTCAACCGCCGCCTGCCGCAGGACGGTCTGCAGGTCTTGCGCCAGCCGGGCGATTTCCTGCGGCCGGCGTTGCAGGCTGAACTCGTTCTCCAGGTTGATAACGTTGCGGCAAAGTGTCTTCGCCAGGTCCGGGTCTTGCTGTCTCAGGGGCGGGTCGACGTTGTGCGTGAAGTTGTGCACCCGCCCGAAGAACGAGTTCTCCGCGCCAGCCAGCGATCCCAACTGAGCTGCCGCAATCGTATCCTGCAGGCCTTTATCGACAGCCTGGAACTCGTCGGCCGTGATCGGGCTCTGGCCCAGCGCCGCCAGCGGCTTGTCGCAGGCGTTGGCGGAGCTACTGTTGCCCGGCCCGCGGATGATCAGCACCGCCATGACGACGATGCCAATGGCAATGACCCCCATCAGGATGCCCCAGGCTAGCTCGTCGAAGCGGAAGCGGCGCCTTGGCCGATTGCTCATCCGGTCGCTCCTGGTGTCGATTGCGCCGGCGTCCCGAACTGCGACTTCAGCCAGTTGAGGATGTCCCAGCGCTGCTTCTCAGTCAGCCGGTCGCCGAACGCCGGCATAACGCCTCCCAATCCGCGAGTCATCACTTCAAAGAAGAACGCGTCGGCGTGGTAGGGGATATGGACGCTGAAGTCCGCAGGGCGGATCGGCAGGCTGGCCGCCTGCGGCCCAACACCACGTCCGTCCGCCCCGTGGCAGACTGCGCAGTTCGCCATGTACAGCTCGCGGCCCAGCGCGATCGATCCCGACGTAGCCGGCACGGGGTTCTTGCCCGTCGTGCCCTGCTGGCTGACATCGAGGAAGCCGAGCACTGCGGCGATTATCAGTCCCACTCCCAGTACGGTCGAGGCTACCCGCCCGACCCGCAGCGGCCGGTAAACCGGCCGCGGGAGGCCCGGCCACTGGCTGACGCCAGCCCAGAGTACCAGGCCCAGCACCAGCACCCCGGCCGCTGCCACCACAGCCCAGCCGCCGGCCACCAGAGGGTAATCATAACGGCTGCCTGTCGCCTGGCCGGCGCTCCCTGCCACGGGCACGCGGAAGACGGCCGTCACGTCCTCGGCCTGCTCCCGGCGCAGGTCCACTTGCACCTCCCAACCGCCCGGCCCGGTGAAGAATGAGCCGACTGCCTTGTAGAAGTTAGGCCCTACCTGGTCGGCGATGATCTCCGAAGGCCCCTGCTTCGGGTCCGGCGGCTGAAAGCGCAATCGGACGCGCAGGATCTGCGGCAGCTCCTGGCCGGCGGGCGGGAAGACGTACACCTGGTATGAGTTCGTCCCGACGGCATTGGGGGCGACGCTCATGTTGACGCTGAGGTCGCCCGCCGGCACCGTCTGGTCGAAGCCGACGACCGCCGCCGTCGATTGCGCGGCGAACTCACCGGCGGCGGCTTCCTGGCGCGGCGTTGGGTAGTAGATGAGGACGGCCACGATCACCAGCACCCCGATCCCCAGTGCGGCCTCGATAGGGATCAGTCGCGACAGCCAGCGGGATGGCCGCTCATCGGCGGCGTCCTGGTCGAGCCGCGGGCGCAGGACCAGCGCGTTGAAGCCGGTGACCGCAAGCAGCGGCAAGATCAGCGCCAGCTTGGCCGTCAGCACCCTACCGTAGGACGTATCGACCATCGCCTCGATTGAAGAGACCTCCGCGAAGGCGTTGAAGGTGCCGGTTGCCAGCAGCAGCACCAGCGAGGCCGCGGCGATCGCCGAAAAGCGCTGCAGGTGCGCCGCCAGCACCCGGCCCCGGTCGTCAGGCGGCAACGCCCGGCGGGCCCAGAGGAAGAGGAGGGATAGCGGCAGCAGCATGCCGAGCCAGACGGCCGTCGTCAGCAGGTGCACGAAGTCCGACGTCACCGCCCAGAAGGAGCCGCGGACGGAATCCGCGTGGCTGACCAACGAGAGCAGCAGCATGTAGCCGCCGCAGCCGGCAAGCGCGGCGCAGATGGCTACGGTCGCGAGCTGCAATCTGCCCCCGCGGCGGGCCAGCGCCAGCGCTACTGTGATCGCTGCCAGGACGCCCTGGCGCTGCAGCCAGCGCTCGCCCCAGTTGGTGCCGACCACGGTGTCCAGCCGGTCGAGGCCGCCCAGGAGCTGCGCCTGCGCCAGCAGCTCGAACAGCCCCGCCAGGGCCAGTCCGGGCAACGCCAATCGCACGATCGCGATGAATTGGCCATCGGTTACAGCGCTTACATCGGCGCGCGAGATCAGCAGGCGGAAGGCCAGCGCCCCGGTCAACGCGACAATTGCCAGGTAGACCAGCCAGCGGGCGGCTGTCGTATACGGCTTCGGCTCGCCGCCGCTGGTGCCGGTGACGCCGCTGAAGCGCGGGCCGGCCGGCTCACTGCCGTCGGGGTTGAGGAGCGTGAAGGGGAAGGAGCCTTTCAGCAGGTGCCCGTCCTGGGCGGAGAGCGTCTGCCAGACGACCGTATAGAATCCTGAGGGCAGTCCCGTCTTTAGCCCGACCGACATTTCTCGGCTGTTGCCCGGCGTGACAGCGACGTCTCCGGCATCGACACGATGGCCCTCGCCGTCCAGCACCTGCAGGTAGGACAGGCTGGAGTCCAGCGACTCCGTGAAGGCGGCCGTCACGCGCGCAGGTGGGTCAACGAGGCGAGCGTTGACCGCGGGATCGGAGCGGACCAGGAGCGCGTGCGCCGAGGCGGGCGTAGGGCCGAGGCTCAGCGCAATGGAGGCCAGTAGCGCCAGCGCCAGGCCAGCGTAGAGCGCCCGCTGCCTCATCGCCGGCGGCCTGGCCGGGATCATGGGCCGAACAGTTGCTGCAGCGCCGGCTCCACCTCGCCGCGCGTGGCTACGTTGTCCCAGCGCCGGAGAATCGTGCCGTCCGCGCCGACGAGGAAGACCCAGGGCTCTCGCATGTCGTTGTTGCGTAGCAACCAATCGATTGCGGCCTGATTCAGCTGCTGCTTGTTGTAGTCGCGCCAGACCTCGACATGGATGAACGTGACCCTGTTGCCGTAGATCTTCTGGAGGTCGGCAACCATGTCGGTGACGGGGCCGCAGAACTTGCTGATGCAGAAGACCGGCGTCGAGAACGCCAGGAGGAGCGGTTTCCCCTGCTGCAGGGCGGCCTTTATGGTCGTGCTATGCAGCTCCGGATCCGGGACGGCACCGTTCACGCCGGCACGGGAGTCGATGGCGGCCGCTGGCGCCCCCGAGCCGACGACATCGTTCTCTGACGGTATGGCCTTGTCGCCGGGAGCGGGCACCTGCGGAGATGCCAATACCGAGAAAGCGGCAGTACCTGTATGTGCGCCATCGGCCAGGTCAACGCTGACCTGCACGCCCCAGAAGCCGGCGCGATCGAA
>DASRHH010000044.1:0-5786 GCA_035650635.1 Dehalococcoidia bacterium
CGTTGTAGAGTTCGATGACCCGCTGCGCCAGGTCACGCTCGTCGGAGGCATGGAAGTAGGCCAGACTCTGGCCACCGAAGACGTAGGCGATGGCGTCGCTGCGGGCGGCCACCACCGGCCGGCCCATAGTCACGTACTCCAGCAGCTTGTTCGGCAGCAGCCAATTCGCCGAGGCCGAGACAACGCCTATGTCCGCCTGCGCGATGTATTCCGGCATGCGAGAGATCTCCACCCACTCCTCGAAACGCACGGCGTCCTGCACCCCCAGATGTTTGGCCAGGCGCTCCAGGCGCTGGCGTTCCTCGCCGCGACCGACGATCAGCACCTCGAGCTCCGGTATCTGCGGCCGCAGGTGCGGCACGGCCCGGATCAGCGTATCGATGGAGTAGCGGCGCAAGAGGCTGCCGTGCGTCATCAGCCGGAAGGGCTTGTGGTCTGGCTCAGGCGAGGGCGCGGCAGCGAAGACGGCCGTGTCCGGCGCGTTGGCGACGACGACCGGCACTGCGCTCGGCCGGCTGCGCCGCACGATGGTCTCTCGCTGGTGCGGGCTGACCGTGATCACGCGATCAGCGAAACGCACACAGACGCCCTCCAGCCAGCGCAACAGCCGCGATAGAGGATGGCGCCGGCCCAGACCATACTGGTGCCCCACCTGCTCCGGCATCATCTCAAAGAGATAGATGACCACTTTCGAGCCGCGCAGGCGCGCCGGCAGAGCCGCCAGCACCAGGAAGTCCGGCAGGTTATAGACCTCGACAGTATCGTAGGGGCGGATCAGACTCAGCCAGGCCAGTTGCAGCAGCGCCAGGAGAAAGAAGCCGCCGTACTCGAAGAGATAGCGCAGCATGCCGGCGCGCCTGTGCGTCAACGGCAGCCGGTAAACGGTGCCGCCCCGGTAGCCCTCCTTGGCTGGTCGGCCCGGCTCCCGCAGGCACACCACGTCGACCCGGAAGCCGGCATCCACCAGCGCGTTGACGTTCTTGCGCAGGTGAGCCTCCGCCGGGAAGTATGTCTGCCGCACCAGACAGATGCGTCCGCTCATGCGGAACCCAGACCCCCCTGCTCCAGCGAATCGGCCTCGTGGACCAGCTTTTCGCGTCCCTGCAGCGCCTCTTCGTAGACGCCGATGATCCGCCTGCTGATTGCGTCGAGGTCCATGGCGGTAACGTCCTCACGACCGCCGGTGCGGGCGTTGCGGCGCAGCGCCAGCTCCAGCTTCTCGGCGATCTCCTCGGGGTCGTCGTTGGTCATGTAGCAGCCGGCCGTGCCGCCGATTACCTCCTCCACGTCCCCCGTTGGCGTGGAGACTATCGGCAGGTTGCAGGCCATAGCCTCCTTGATGACCATCGGCGAGCCCTCCGCCAGGGAGGTGAGCACCAGCGCGTCGCAGGCGTTCATGTAGAGCGGCACCTCCGTGTAGGGCTTGGCTGCCAGCACCACCAGCTCGGCGTCCGGCACCCGCTGCTTCAGCCGCTCGAAAGCTTCCTGCACCAGGTCGAACCGCTTGACCGGGCGATGCGGCTCGCCAGCCCAGAGCACCAGCCGCTTGTTCTCCGGCAGGCCCAGCTCGCGGCGGCACTCGAAGCGCGGCAGCGGCCGGAACATCTCCATATCGATGCCGCAGGGGATTACGTGCGCCCGCGGCACACCGAGCCTCGTCTTCATCTCCTGCGAGACGACGATGACCTTGTGAAAGAAGCGAGTGAACCAGCGGCAGAGCTTGGACTCCCAGGTCATGAAGACCTCCGGACCGTGGTGGGTCAGGACCACCGGCGTGCCGATCTGCCCTCTGGCGACGAGGCCGGCGAAGATGTAGTGCGCGTGGATCAGGTCGTAGCGCTTGCGCAACAGCCGCCACCAGAGGCGCGGATAGCCCTTCAGGTAATTCCAGCGGCTGGCCCGGCCATCCATGAACAGGAGGTCGATCTCGACACCGAGCTTGCGGAGGGACTTCACCTGCTCCTGGACGAAGATCCCGAAGTGCGGCTGCTCTTTCGTGGGGTACATGTTGGTCACTACCAGGACTTTCATTTGCTAATCTCCCTGTGCCTCCGCGACGCGGCCTGCCCCGGCGGCCTGCCTGGCCTCGTAGGCAGCCCACAACTCCTCGTAGAGGCGTTCGTATTCGGATACCATCTCCGCCTGACTGAAGCGCTGCTCGAAGGTGGCGCGGCCGGCCTGCGCCAGGCTCAAAGCCAACTCGCTATCCAGCAGCACCTCAGCGATGGCGCGCGCCAGCGCCGGCGCGTGCCGCACCGGCACGATGATGCCGTCGCGCCCGTTGCTCACGACCTCACGGTTGCCGCCGATGTCCGTGCAGACGACCGGCTTGCCCATCGCCATCGACTCCAGAACGAAGTTAGAGCAGCCCTCGTCGTCACAGGACGAGAGCACGGAGACGTCGAAGTTGGCGATGTAGGGCGCGATGCGCGTCTGGTTGCCAGCGAAGCGCACGCGCTCAGCCACGCCGAGCTCCGCTGCCCGCGCCTCCAGTCGCCAGCGCCGGTGCCCCTCGCCGACGATGACGAACCAGGCATCAGGCTCCAGCGAAAGCACGATCGGCACGGCGTTGAGGAACGTCTCGTGGTCCTTGGCGTCGTCCAGCCGGCCGACGATGCCGACGACGCGGCCATCCGCCGGGATCCGCAGCTGGTCGCGCACCAATTGCGCCTCGCCCGGGGCGATAGCGAAGCGGCCCTCCCCAATGCCGTTGTAGATGACCCGCACCTTTTCCGGAGGCACGCCCTGCGATTGCAGATGGCGGCGCCCGGCCTGGCTGTTGGGCACGACAGCGTCGGCGCTGTGGACAAAGCGTCGCTCCAGGGCGGCGTAGAGACGCGCGCCGGCACCGGGACGCCCAGCATAGGCGCCGTTGCGCTCGGTCGCGATGCGTAGAGGCGTGCGCGCCAGCCAGGCGGCAGTCAGACCGAAGAAAGCGGCCGGCGTCATATAGGGCTGGACGATCTGGGTGCGCTCCCGCCGCAGCAGCGAGACCAGTTTGGGCAAAGAGCCCACATCCAACTTGTGGCGGCGGTCAAGAGAAAGCAATCTCACGTCGCCGGCGGCCAGCAGGTCCTGCTCCAGTGGGTGGCCGGAGTAAACCGTCACAACGGTCGGCTCGAAGCGGCTACGGTCGAGGCCGCGCGCCAGCTCGATGACCTGTCGCTGGGCGCCACCAATCCCCAGGTTGGTGACCAGCAGCATTACCCTCAGTGGCTCGTTCATGCTGGCGCCTCCGCCGACCCGGGGGCGCTCTCCTGTCGCACCAGCTTGAGCACTGCCAGCGAGAGTCCGGCCAGCAGCCAGACCGTCAGCGTGCTCTCGATGAGATTATGGAAGAGCGAGTTGATCGCGAAGGCGACCAACGCCGCCAAACCTCCCAGAGCCACACCTCTCAGGAAGGGGTCGGCCGATCCCCGCAGCGCCGAGGCAAAGTTGGCGCCCGTCTGGAAGATGACAAGCGTATAGAGCAGCAGCGCCAGCGACCCGAAGGAGGCCCAGACGTTCAGGTAATCGTTATGAGGGTCGTATTTGCCGAGGGCAGTGCCGGCGTCCTGGTTCTGCAGTAGCGACGGATTGATGTAGTCCTCGTACTGTGGCGCCAGCTCCATAAAGCGGCCATACCCGACGCCCACGATCGGGTGATCGAGCGCCATGTTGAGCGCCGCCGACCAGAGGACCGGGCGAATCGCCGCGCTGCCGCTGTCGCTGGCGTTAAAGGCGTAGCGGCTATTTGAGTGCTGAGCGTAGTACAGGCCGATACCGCCGGCCAGGAGCAGCAGGAGAAGAAACTCCTTTTGCATCCGGCCCCGCAGCACCAGCAGGATCATCACGCTGGCCCCTGCCGCCCCATAGACCCAGGAGCGCGTCTGGCTGAAGTAAATACCGAGCAAGAGCAGCAGGAGCATGCCCGGCAGGAGCCAGCCGGCGCGCCCGTTCTCTCGCCGCATCAAGAACATGCCGACACCGAAGAGCAAGACGGCCATCAGGTCGTTAGCCAGGTAGATCGGGTTCTCGGACAGGCCCATCGCGCGCCCCTCCCAGTAGGCGGGCGGCGCGGGGCTTGCCGCGTTAGGAATCGACGACATCAATTCCGGCCCAACCAGCCGCTGGCCGAGCGCGATGGCGGCGGAGAGTGTAGCGATCACCAGCAGCGGCATGCCAAGATCCCGCAGATCCTGCTTGTTCCGGACCACGAGCGGCACGATGGTCACCGCTACCAGGCCGGCGATGATAAAGCGCAGGAACTCTGAGAGGCCGCTGAATGGTAGAGCGATGACGTTAGCGATCGTCGTGACGCCGATGAAGGCGCCAACCGTCAGTAGCATCGTGCGGGCCCGAGGGCCCAGCGTCTGGGCCCGATTGAGATACGGCAGGACGATGAGCAGCGAGGCGATGCTGATGAACAGCCGAGCGCTCATGTGGAAGCCGGGCAACGGCAGCAGGTAGTTGCGGGTCGTCATCTCGGAGAGGGCGATGGCGCCGATCAGCCAGACCGGCCGCTGCAGCGCCATCAGCAGGAAAAGTACCTCACTGGATAGGATCACCATGTCGACGCCACGCGAGGTGCCGCCCAGCAGCGGCAACGCCAGGAACGGCAGCAACGGCAGCCAGGGCCGCGTCAGCAGCTTCTGCAGCGAGAAGCCTTCGCCGATGGTCCGGCCCGGCGCAGCCGCTAGCGCTCCCACAGCGGGCTCGCTCATTCCGTGGCCACCGCTTCGTTGCGCGCGAAGAGCGCCCTCGCGGCGGCCAGAGATGACTCGATATCGCCGCGGCCGATAAGGAGGATGTCGGCGATGCTGCGGCCGGTGACCCGCAGGAAGAGCACGAGAATAACGGTCGCGTTCACCGTGTAGGCACAGACGGAAGCGATAGCGGCGCCCTCGATGCCCAGCCTGGGGATCAGCAAGAACCCCAGGCCAATGGTCACCGGGAATGAGAGGATGCCGCCGTAGAGGCTTGCCTCCGGCATGCCGCGCGCCGCCAAAGAACTGCTCAGCACCTTGTGCACCGTGTAGAGGCTGGCCGAGGGTAGCAGGATATAGAACGCCGTCACCGCGGCGGAAAACTCGTTGCCGTAAAGGAAGGTGATCAGAAAGCGGGCGCAGGCCAGCAAGCCCAGCGAGACCAGAGCCGTAATGAAGACGGCCCGCCGGCAGGTAATGGCCGCCGCCTCAGCGTTGGCTTCCAGGTCCAGCGCCGCTGCCTTGGGGAAGAAGACGGCACCCAGCGCAAACGGGATGTGCCAGAGCATCTCCGCCATCCCGAACGCGACGGCGTAGTAGCCCAGCGCTGTTGAGCCGGCGAAGCTGGCCACCAGGAAGACGTCCAGGCGATAGTTGACCGCCTGGAAGACGAAGCCCAGGTAGCCGCGCAGGCCGAACGAGAGCTGCTCGCGGAAGAGCGGCGCCCCGAAGGACGGTCGCAGCGAAGTGCGCCGGGCCAGCAAACGCAAGGCCAGTAGGCCGGCCAGGACTATCGCCAGCAGCCAGGCGAACAACACCCCGACGATCCCTACGCCCAGCGCGAACACCGCGATGACGATCAGCAGTGCCCGCAAGAAGGGCTCGGCGAACTCCAGAAGGTTATAGCCCAGCAGGCTGCCCGTACCGATCAGCAGGTCCTTGACGAACGCCAGCAGAAGGAGGGATGCGCCCCCCAGCGCGAAGACGAGGAAGTGCTGCGGCCCCAGGCCTCCCGGCATCAGCGAGGACCACTTGAGTCCCAGTCCAATCGCCGCCGCGACCCAGACCCCGCCAATCACCAGTAGCCAGCACAGGTTGTTG
>DASRHH010000045.1:0-7313 GCA_035650635.1 Dehalococcoidia bacterium
CCCCAGGCTGCGCGACGCCAGGTTGTAGCGTTGGGCCAGCGTGTGCTGCAGGCGACGGATGTAGGCGTTCTGCGGCGAGAGGTCCGCCGGGGCCTCTTCGTTCAGCACCTGGCCGATGGCATCCTCCGCTTCACGCAGGGCGCCTAGCACGGGATCGCCTCCCCGTTCTGACCGCATTGAGAGGAGTGCCTGCTCCAGCTGGACCACGGTGTTGCTCTTGATGACGTACACCGGCACACCGTGCTCCTCGGCATCCCGCAGCGTCTGCGGCTTGCGGCGATAGTAGCTGCGCAGCGTCACGATGGCGTCGGCATCCCGCAGGTTATCGACGATGCTGCCGGGGAAGCGCGTCTCCCGCAGTGCTTGCTCCAACCGGCTGCGCGAGATGCCAAAGGGGTAGATTCGCCGCTCCCGGGACGAGGGCTCAACAGGGTAAAAAGGCGCATAGGCTGGGGCCTGCTCATCCGCGAAGGGCAGCGTGGGCGGTGTCCGATCACGCCCGCCGCCGCGACGCTCGCTGGGTTGCTGTTCGCGCGCCACAACGCGGGCCTCTCCCTCCACCGTTAGCTCGCGTATCTCCGGCGATACAGGCCGACCCCGCAGGATGGCATCGACTGTATCGGCGACGTTATGATGCACCGCCACGGACGTGAAGCTAAGGATCTCAACCAGGATGTCGAAAGTCGGCGGCGCGCGGCGTTCCAGGATCGCCTTTTGCGTTCCGCGCCGGCGCGCCTCTTCGTCGCTCAGGGTGACCGACTGGATGCCGCCGACAAGATCAGAGAGCGTCGGGTTCATGATAAGGTTATCGAGCGTCTTGCCGTGAGCTGTCGCGATCAGTTGTACGCCGCGCTCGGCGATAGTGCGGGCGGCGGCGGCCTCCAGCTCGGTTCCGATCTCATCGATGATGATGACTTCCGGCATGTGGTTCTCCACCGCCTCGATCATCACCTGGTGCTGCATCGAGGGCGTCGGCACCTGCATGCGGCGCGCCGTGCCGATACCGGGATGGGGGATATCGCCGTCACCGGCCACTTCGTTCGAGGTGTCGACGACCATCACACGCTTGTTCATATCGTCCGCCAGGTAGCGGGCGGCCTCGCGCAGGAGGGTGGTCTTGCCGACACCCGGGCGGCCCAGCAGCAAGATGCTCTTGCCCTCCCGCATCAACTCCTCGATGATCTTGACCGTGCCGAAGACGGCGCGGCCGACGCGACAGGTCAAGCCGACGATGCGACCCGAGCGGTTGCGTACGGCTGAGATGCGGTGCAGTGTGCGCTCGATGCCGGCGCGATTATCGGTGGTGAACTCGCCGATGCGCCCGACCACATAATCGATGTCTTCCTGCAATATCTCCTCATCGCTGAGGATGACCTCACGCTCCGGGTAACGGGCCTCAGGCAGGCGGCCCAGGTCCATGACGATCTCCAGCAGCTCGTAGTTATCGGTGCGCTCACGCAGACCGGCCGCCAATTGCGGCGGCACCACGTCCAAGAGGGCGTCCAGGTCGTCGGTTATCCTCAGCATTGCTTGCGTCCTTAACCCACCACGATCCGCGAACTTGCCTGTTCCGGCACCGCCTCCTCAACCAGGCGTTCAGTGCGCCGGGCCAGCGTTACGTACTCGCTGGCAGGAGCGAAGCCGTTGGCCTGCAATGCGGAGATGAGATGGCCCGCGAAGGCCGGCACCAGGCAATAGACAGGCCCGCTAACCGGGAGGCTGCGCACTGCGTAGGCGACCAGGTCCGGGGCACGATTCGCATGCGCCGGGTCCAGCGCCAGTACGATACGGGAGCGATCGTCATTTCCCAGCCAGCGTGCCTCGCCGATGATTGTGCCGTCGTGCTCCAGGACGGCCTCGCTGGGGCGGCCGCCCCAAGGCTCCTGCGCCGCCTGCCAGTCTCGCAGCGTCATTCCCTCGATAAAACGAACGTTGGCCGGAGTCGTGCGGTTGTAGAGCTGGTAGCGGCCGAAGAGGTCTTGCGGCGCGCTCGGCCGCAGCTCCAGGTTGGGCTCGGCCAATTGTGGCACTCTCTCGAGTCGCAGCAGGAGGTTCTTGCCGTAGGCGAAGAAGCCGGTCTCGCAGGCCTGGCTGATGATCGGGCTTTCCGCCGGCAGCCGCAGAAAGATGCGGCCGGCGCCAGCCTTCGTGACGCCCTCGCTCATGCGGGCGAGCAGGTCCAGGCAAACGCGCTCATCCTCGTCCGCGACGATCAGGCAATCGACCTCCCAAACGCTGCGCTTGGCACGGCGGCGAGCGGAGATCATGCCGCGAATCGTCGCCCCGCGGACGCTGATCCAGGCGTGCTTGCCGGTTGCGAAGCTGAACCACTGCTCCAGCGCCGTCTCCAGCGGGTGCGGCGCTGTCTGGGGCGAGCCCAGCCGCTCCCAGGGCCGCGCCTCGTTCGGGTACACGCGTCCGCCGGACGCCACCAACGCGACGATATCGATCGGCAGGACGGTGCGTGCTTCAGACATTGGCCGTCCTCCGGGCACTGGCCACGATATCCAGGAAGTACTCGTGGAAGCGCGGGTCGTCGGTCAGCTCGGGGTGAAACGCGGTCCCCAGGAAGTTGCCCTGCCGCACCGCGACCGGCGAGTCGCCATCCGCGGCTGGCAGGCGGGCCAGCACATCGACCTCGCCGCCGACGTCCGAGATGACAGGCGCGCGGATGAAGACGGCGTGGAAGTCTTCCGGACCCAGGGCCGGCACCTCGATGTCCGATTCGAAGCTATCGGCCTGGCGGCCGTAGCCGTTGCGCTGCACGCCGACGTCCAGTACGCCGAATGTCGGGAATCCAAGGTTGTCGACTCGCTTGGCCAGCAGAATGAGGCCGGCGCAGGTGCCCCAGGCCGGCACGCCGTCCTGCAGCAAACGGTTAAGCGGATCGAAGAGGCCGAAGTCCTGGATAAGCCGCGAAAAAGTAGTGCTCTCGCCGCCCGGGATCACCAGGCCATCGAGGCCCGCCAAGTCGGAGAACTGGCGCACCTGGCGTACATCGGCGCCAAGGCGGCGCAGTACACTCTCGTGCTCCAGGAAATCGCCTTGCAGCGCCAGGACACCTATGTTTGCCACTACAAGACTATTTTAGGGCAAACGAGGCCCTTCTTCACGCGCTGAGCTGAGGGATTCTACCGCTTTACCAGCCGCGGCTGGCCAGGAGCTCTTCCGGCTTCATCGACCGGACGTCCAGGCCGCTCATGGCTTCGCCCAGTCCGCGCGAAACCTCTGCCAGGATCTCCGGGTCGTTGTAGTTAGTGACAGCCTTGACGATAGCGTGGCCCATCAGCGCCGGGTCCTCCGACTTGAAGATGCCCGATCCGACGAAGACGCCGTCCGCGCCCAGCTGCATCATCAGAGCGGCGTCTGAGGGAGTAGCGACACCGCCCGCGGCGAAGTTGACGACAGGCAGCCGTCCTAGCTCGCGGGTCTCCTTCAGCAGCTCATAGGGGGCGCCCAGGTTCTTGGCCTCTGACATCAGTTCGTCGTCCGGCATGTTCTGCAGCTTGCGGATGTTGTCCATGACCGTCCGCATGTGCCGCACAGCCTCGACAATATTGCCCGTCCCGGCCTCGCCCTTGGTGCGAATCATCGCTGCACCCTCACCGAGGCGCCGCAGCGCCTCGCCCAGGTCGCGGCAGCCGCAGACGAACGGCACCTTGAAGACATGCTTATCGATGTGGTGTGACTCATCAGCCGGGGTCAACACCTCCGACTCGTCGATGTAGTCGACCCCCAGGGCCTGTAGGACCTGCGCCTCCACGAAGTGACCGATACGCGCCTTGGCCATCACCGGGATGCTCACCGCGTCCATGATCCGCACGATGACCTCCGGGTCGGCCATGCGCGCGACGCCGCCGGCGGCACGGATGTCCGCCGGGACGCGCTCCAGCGCCATGACGGCGCAGGCGCCGGCCTCCTCGGCGATCTTCGCCTGCTCCGGCGTGACAACGTCCATGATGACACCGCCCTTGAGCATCTGCGCCAGGCCCCTTTTGACGGCGAAAGTTCCCTTTTCAGTAGCCATTAGTCAATCGCCTCCCAAGCAGATTTCAGTATACATGCAGCCTCCGGCACGCGGAACGGCTAACCGGTTGAGGCGGCCAGCGCCTGCTGCACCAATGGCTCGATCTCGTCCAGGGCCACGATGCCCTGGAACTTGGCCATGACGTGGCCCTGCCTATCGAGAACGAAGACCCAGGGCTCTGTCTGCAAACCCCATTCCGCCATGATCGGCATTGGCGTCAGGGCCTTGCCGGCGCGGGCATCGTCCAGCTTGTACGGCTCCACGTGGATGAAGTTGACCTTGTTCCAGTAGCGCGGATAAATCTCGTCCAGAACCTGCTTCGTCGGCCCGCAGATGCGGCTGACGCAAAAAGCGGGACTGGCGAAGGCGATGACAGTCGGCTTATGAGAGGCTATGGCGTCCGCGATCGTCAGATTGTGCAGTTCCGGCACCGGCGGGTTAGAAGTATCGACTTGCGAGATGTCGTTACCGACATCTGCCAATACCGGCTGACGGCTGGCCGGCGGCACGCTGCCGATGGCGGGGCTCAGGCTGTTCACGCTGACCTTGAAGTGCACGCGCTGGACGTAGAGCGGCACCTTGTTCAGCACCGCGCTAACCTCGACCTCCCATTCGCCGGAGACGTCGAAGCGAGCATTGGCTACGTAGACGCCGGTTTCGCCCGTTTCATGGGTGTGGAGGTCGCCGCTGGCGTGTTTCTCGACAAAGGTGCGCATGACCGTGATCTGGCGGGTCTGCGCTTCGCCGCGCAGCAGCTCGCGGCCGCCGTCGATCTTATAGAAGCGCAGGCTGACTTGCGCGTCCAACACTTCCTGGTCGTTACGCAGCAAGCCTATGACGAACCGGTTGTCACCGACGTCCAGCTCGGAGGAGATAATGATGGGTACGACCTCCTCCTCGGTTGTGGAGGACAAAGAGTTAGAGGCGATCTTCTTGGCCTCGGATTCGTTGCTGCCACACGCGCTCCCGAAAAGAGCGACGAGTGCGAGTGCCAGGAATAGGGCCGCTATAAGGAGCCGCCGGTAGCTTCCAGCCGCTACCAGCGGCACGATCATCCCAAGCCTAGAGACCCCTCCGGCCCAGGAACTCGCAGAGGTCGGCCACGCGGCAGGCATACCCCCACTCGTTGTCGTACCAGGAGACCGCCTTCACCAGGTTGCCGTCCAGGAGCATGGTGCTGGGGGCGTCAACGATCGAGCTGAAGGTGCTGCCGCGGAAATCGCTGCTGACCAGCTCCTCCTCGCAGTAGTCGAGGATGCCCCGCAGCGATTCCGACGCCGCGTCACGGAACGCCTCGTTAACCTCGTCGACAGTGACCGGCCGCTTGAGCGTCGCCACGAAATCGCAGACGGAGACCGTGGGCGTAGGCACGCGGAAGGCCATGCCGTCCAACAGGCCCTTCAGTTCTGGAATGACCAACGTCACCGCACGCGCGGCGCCGGTCGTCGTCGGGATGATGTTGGTGCCGGCGGCGCGGGCGCGTCGCAGGTCCTTGTGCACCGTATCCAGGATGACCTGGTCGTTGGTGTAAGAATGGATGGTGGTCATGAACCCTTTCTCGACGCCGAAGGCATCGTGCAGGACCTTGACGACGGGCGCGATACAGTTGGTGGTGCAAGAGGCGTTGGAGATGATGCGATGCCGCGAGGGGTCGTACTTCTGGTCGTTGACGCCGAGCACGATCGTGAAGTCCTCATTGCTGGCGGGCGCGCTGATCACGACCTTCTTGGCGCCGCCGCCATCGATGTGGGCCGCGGCTTTTTCGCCGTCCGTGAAGCGGCCCGTAGACTCGACGACGATGTCGACGCCGAAGTCCCTCCAGGGGATCTTGCCCGGCTCGCGCTCCGCGACGACCTTGATCTGTTTGCCATCGACGGTTATGGCATCGCCCGCAGCCTGCACCTGGCCGGGGAAGCGGCCGTAGGTGCTATCGTACTTCAAGAGGTGGGCGTTTGTTTCGGAGTCCGTGAGGTCATTGACCACGACAACTTCGACTTCGCCGGGATGGTGCTCATGGATGGCGCGAAAGACCTGACGACCAATGCGCCCGAAGCCGTTGATGCCAACCCTGGTGGCCATGACAACCCTCCCTCTATTGAGCTTTGCTAAATTACTAGACCACATGGCAGGATAATCTGTCCATTAGCGACCGTCTAGAGTAAGAGCCGCCGCGGTGTGGCCGCCGGCCCGCGGCGCATGTTGTGGAAGAGAAAGCGACCCCCAACTTCGTCGGCGCGACAGCGGTTCGGCGAGGCGAGCGCTGCATTGACAAGCTCCAGCAGCGGCGAGACCTCCGCCCGCAACTCATCGCTGAAGGCGAACAGCTGGCAGTCCAGCACTAGCGATAGCTGTTCGCCCGCCAGGCTGAGCAGCCAGCCGGCGATCAGCTCAGCCCAACCGAGGTGGAACGTCCCCTCCGCAAACGAGAGCGAGAGCCGCTGGCTGCCGCTCTCGGCACCGGTCAGCAGCAGTGTAGCCCCGAAGTCAGGCGAGAAGAGCAGCCGCGCCAGCCGCTGCACCACACCAAGCTCGCCGTCCAGGGCCAGCGCTCCGCCGCTGCTCCGGGCGATTGCCAGGGCCGCGTGCCCGGGGTCCTGGGCCACGGCGCCGGCAAGCCAATCGGCATAGGGCGCCGGCTGAGCCAGGATGCGGCGCTGCGCAGCCACGCAGTCGGAAGCCGCTACGGCAAGCGGTGGGCAAGAAGGGTAGCCGGCTTGCAGCAGGAGGGAGCAGCCGTCGGCAAGGTAACCGTAGACTCGCGCCCAGAGCGAGAGGACACCTCTTGAGGCGGGCTCACGGGAGCGAGCGGCCTGGTGCGCCAGCGTCAGCTGCGTGTTGAGCAGCCGCTCCAGCAGTTGCAAGTCTTTGCCCAGCAGGAACTGCGACTGCCGGTAGGCATCTTGTATGGCCGCCGGGCCTGAAACCGGACGGGGCGGCAGCTCGTAGCCGCCGGGAAAGTGGACCGGGGAGAAGTCGGGGCCTGCCCGCGCGGGCTCCTCCGCCACCGTGGCGCTCTACTTGCGCGCGGCCAGCGTACCGCCACCCGCAAAGCGGGCGGCCCCGCCCAGTTCCGCCTCTATCTGCAGCAGGCGATTGTACTTGGCGGTGCGTTCCGAGCGGGCGGGCGCGCCGGTCTTGATCTGCCCGACACCGGTGGCCACAGCGATATCGGCAATCGTCGTGTCCTCCGTCTCGCCGCTGCGGTGCGAGATGATTGAGGCGTAGCTGGCACTGCGCGCCAGATCGATGGCCGCCAACGTCTCGGTCAGGGTGCCGATCTGGTTCG
>DASRHH010000046.1:0-2381 GCA_035650635.1 Dehalococcoidia bacterium
GGGATGACCTGGCGTCGCGTCCCATCCCTCGCAGGGGAGGGCCAGGGTGGGGTGATGTGTTAGTGCTTGAAGTGCCGCACTCCCGTGAAGACCATCGCTATGCCGGCCTCGTCCGCGGCGCGGATACATTCGTCGTCGCGCACGGAGCCGCCTGGCTGGACGATGGCGCTGACGCCGGCCTCAGCCGCCAGCCCCACGTTGTCGGCGAAGGGGAAAAGCGCGTCCGAGGCCAGTACAGAGCCGGCCGCGCGCCCGCCGGCGGCCCTGACGGCCAGGAAGACGCTATTGACGCGGCTGGGCTGGCCGGCGCCGATACCGAGCAGCGCCCGGTCCCGCGCCAGGACGATAGCGTTGGACTTGACGTGCTTGCACACCTTCCAGGCGAACCGCAGGTCAGCCAGCTCGGCCTCGCTAGGAGCGCGCTGGGTGACGGTCTGCAGCGGGATGTCGTCGTCGGGGTAGGAATCGCGCTCCTGTACCAGGAAGCCGCCGCTGACGTGACGATAGGTGACGCCGCTTGCGCTGCCCGGCTCGGCCGCCAGGATGCGCAGGTTCTGGCTCTTCGCCAGCAGTTCCAGCGCATCGGCGGCAAAGTCCGGCGCGATCACGACCTCCAGGAAGAGCCGCTGGCCGGAGGTCGGGTGCTTGGCGTCACGGATCGCTTCGGCCAGCGCCGCATCGACCGGGCGGTTGACGGCGACGATGCCTCCGAAGGCCGCCACGGGATCGCCGAGAAACGCCTGCTGGAACGCCTCCGGCAGGTCGTCGCGGCTGGCCAGGCCGCAGGGGTTGGTGTGCTTGATGATGGCGACCGTCGGCTCCCTGAAGTCGTTGACGGCGGCCCAGGCGGCATCGGCGTCGAGGATGTTGTTGTAGGACAGCTCCTTGCCGTGCAGCTGCCGTGCCGAGACAATGCCTGTCCTGAGCGAAGTCCAAGGGCCTCCGTCGGCGCCGGCGCGCTGCTCCCGATAGAGCGCCGCCTGCTGGTGCGGGTTCTCGCCGTAGCGCAGGCCCATCAGGCGCTCCATGGCGATGGTCAGCTGCGGCGGGAAGGGCTCGCCAACCCGCAGGTATTGGGCGATGGCGGTGTCGTAGGCGGCGACGTGCTGGAACGCCTTCGCGGCCAACTGTTGCCGCATCTCCAGAGGTACTTCGCCGGCCTTCAGGTGCTCGACGACGGCGCCGTAGTCCGCCGGGTCGACGACGACCAGCACCGACGGGAAGTTCTTGGCCGCCGCGCGCAGCATCGCCGGCCCGCCGATATCGATGTTCTCGAGAGCGTCGTCGAGCGATACGCCGGGACGCGCGACTGTCTGGACGAAGGGATAGAGGTTGACGCAGACCAGGTCGATGGGCTGGATGCCGTTGCGCTCCAGCTCTTGCAGGTGCTCCGGCCGGTCGCGCAGGGCCAGCAGGCCGCCGTGCACCGCCGGGTGCAGCGTCTTGACGCGGCCGTCGAGGATCTCCGGGAAGCCTGTGAGGTCGGCGATGCCGTGCACCGGCACGCCGGCCTCGGAGAGCGCCTGCTTGGTGCCGCCGGTCGAGTAGGCCTCGAACCCAAGCGACGCCAGCCCGCGCGCGAACTCCGCGACGCCGCTCTTATCGGAGACGGAGATGATCGCGATCATGGGTCAGGCGTAAACGACCCGTTGCTCGCCGTGCTGCGAGATGACCTCACCCACGACCAGCGCCTCCGGGAGCGCGGCGCGTATCGCGTCGGCGTCCTCTGGGGCGACGGCCAGGATGACGCCGAGGCCGAGGTTGAAGACGCTCGCCATCTCCTCGTCCGGGACGTTGCCCAGGCGCTGGATGAGGCCGAAGATCGGCGGCATGGGCCAGCTGCCACGCTGCAGCCGCGCCGCCACGCCAGCGGGCAGGATGCGCGGCAGGTTGCCCGGGATGCCGCCGCCGGTGATGTGCGCGATGCCCCGCAGCCGCGGCAGCACCGGCTTGAGGCCCGGCAGGTAGCAGCGATGTGGTCGCAGCAGCGCGTCGGCCAGGGTCTCGCCCAGCTCGTCGTAGTGGGTGAGCAGTCGGGCGGCTTCGTTGGCCGTGCCGTTTATTCCGACCTGGAAGACCTTGCGCGCCAGGGAGTAGCCGTTGGTGTGCAGGCCGTTCGAGGGCAGCCCCAGCAGCACGTCGCCGGCCTGGATGCGCGAGCCGTCGATGACGTTGTCGCGCTCGGCGGCGCCGACGATGAAGCCGACGAGGTCGAAGTCGCCGCTGGCGTAGAGGCCGGGCATGTCGGCGGTCTCCCCGCCCAGCAGGGCGCATCCCGCATCGCGACAGGCCTCGGCGATGCCGCGCACGATCTCCAGCTTGGCCTCGTCCGGCAGGTCGGTGCCGCCGATGTAGTCGAGGAAGAAGAGGGGCTCGGCGCC
>DASRHH010000047.1:0-2561 GCA_035650635.1 Dehalococcoidia bacterium
ATGCCCAGCTGAGCCCTTTACCGGCCTACCACTACTGGAACTAGGGCCTCTTTCGCATCAATCCGAAAAATTTCACCTGGACCCTATGTAAAGAAGACTTAACCTGGGTTATTATTCGGTAAAGTTTTCGGCTGGAGGCCGGCTTTACCGAAATGCAGCTCAATCCAACTGCCATCCACTGGGGCGATGCAGCCAACGCGCGCGCCCGGCGCCAGCTCTTCCGGGCCGTCGTGCACGGCCTTTTCTGGCCGCTGCTGATCATCGTGGCCATGTCCGGCCGCATCTAAGCGACCGGTATCTTCCCCTTCGCTTCCGCATTGCCAGCGTCCCGCCAATGCACCTAAACTGTGCCTACCGAAAATCGGAATAGCGGGGGAAGAAAGCCATGGACGTCTCCGGCCTGATTGTTGACGATTGCCAGAACGGCATCTTCCGCGTGCATCGCAGCACCATGATTTCCCAGGAAATTATGGTGCTGGAGCGGGAGCGCGTCTTCGACAAGTGCTGGCTCTACCTGGGCCACGAATCGGAACTGGAGCAGCCGGGGGAGTACCGTCAGCGCAGCGTCGCCGGCGTGCCACTCATCTTCATCCGCAGCGCCGATGGCGTGATCCGCGCCCTGCACAATACCTGCCCGCATCGCGGTGCCATCGTCTGTAGGCAGCCGGAGGGCGTTGCCGAGGTCTTCCAGTGCTTCTACCACGCCTGGTCGTTCAACAACCAGGGTGACCTGCTGAGCGTGCCCGACGAAGCCGGCTACAGCGAGGCGTTCGATCGCGCAGAGCGCTCCCTCTGTCCGGTGCCGCGGTTGGAGAGCTATCGCGGCTTTTACTTCGTCGCGTTCGATCCCGGCATCGAAAGCTTGTTCGATTACCTGGCCGGCGCCCGCGAGTACCTTGACATCGTGGCCGACCAGTCGCTTGCCGGCCGCATGAAGATCGTCGCCGGCACCCAGAGCTACAGCATCCGCGCCAACTGGAAACTGTTGGCGGAGAACAGCATCGATGGCTACCACCCGGTGACGCTGCATCAGAGCTACATGGCCTATCTGGCAGGCGTCGGCGGCCTGACGCGCGAAGGACTAAAGCCGGGCCGCGGCCTCTCGCTGGGCAAAGGCCACGCGGTCATCGAGTACCAGGCTCCGTGGGGCCGCCCGGTCGCCCGCTGGGCGCCTACCCTCGGCGACGAGGCGAAGACTGAGATCGAGGAGCTGCGCCACAAACTCGTCGAGCAGTATGGCGAGGAGAAGGGCCTGCGCATCGCCGACTGGAACCGCAACTTGCTCATCTACCCCAACCTGATCATTAACGACATCATGGCTGTCACCGTCCGCACCTTCGCGCCCGTCCAGCCGGACTTCATGGAGGTCAACGCCTGGGAACTGGCACCGGAGGAGGAGAGCGGCCCGCGGCTTTCGCGGCGGCTGCACAACTTCCTGGAGTTCCTCGGCCCGGGCGGCCTGGCTACCCCGGACGACGTCGAGGCATTAGATTCCTGCCAGATCGGCTTCCGCTCCGGCGGCGTGCAATGGTCAGACATCTCGCGCGGCATGAAGCGCGAGGCCCTGACCAGTGACGAGTTGCAGATGCGCGCCTTCTGGCGTCAGTGGAACGCCCAAATGAACGGCCTGCCGATCGACGACTGGTCTGACCGGCGCGTCGGCGAAGCGGCGAAAGCGGAATAGGGCTGGGGATGGCATTTAGCTGGTTCAAGAAGAACGGTACTGGCGCTAGGCCCAGCCTGCGCGAGCAGGTAGAAGAGTTCCTGGCGGAGGAAGCCTGGCTGCTCGACGAGTGGCGCCTGGACGACTGGTTTCAGTTGTTTACGGAGGACGGCTCCTACGTCGTGCCGGGGACCGGCGACCCCCAGGCCGACCCTCGTAGCGCCCTCGTTCTCATCGACGACGACATGGTGCGCTTGCACTGGCGCATCGAGCGGCTGAAGAGCCGCCACGCTTACCGGGAGTACCCATGGTCGCGCACGCGGCGCATCATCAGCAACATTCGCGCTCGCGACATGGGCGACCACGTCTTCGTGACAGCGTCAGTGGTGCTTTACCGCTTCCGGCACGGCCACGCCGACCCCTTCGTCGGCCACTACGAGTACCGGCTGGTGCGTGATAACGGTAGCTTCAAGATCCAGCAGCGCCGGGCGATGATGGACCACGAGCGGCTGACGCCCAACGGCGCCGTCAGCATGATCTTCTGAGCGGATTACGCTGTCATTCTGAGCGCAGCGAAGAATCTGGCGATTGGGCTTCGACAGGCTCAGCCTGAGCGGGCTACGCAGCCAGGAGCTGCAGCAGCCGGGCCTCTTCTATCGCGGGCCCGACGACCGAAAGCGTCATCTTCTCGCGCTTGAAGATCTGCCCCGCCACGCGTTGGATGTCCTCCGCCGTCACCGCCGCCAGCCTCGAGACGACGTTCTCCACACTCTCGATCTCGCCCATTGTCAGCAGCGCCTCGCCGGCGCGTTGCGCCAGCGACATCGATGACTCCAGGCTGAGGCGGAAGCTGCCGATCGTGTAGTCGCGCGCCTTGGTCAATTCCTCTTCGCCCAGA
>DASRHH010000048.1:0-3940 GCA_035650635.1 Dehalococcoidia bacterium
CGACGAGATCGTCGAAGACATCGAGAAGATCCCGTCGGCCACTCCGCCGGGCGAGTGGTTCATGTTCCCCCGCTACAACGCTCAGTCCAACCGCTGGTCGGCCAACGCCGCCGGTTACCTCAAGGCCGGCCCGACACGCCCTCCCTACTACTTGGAGGACCTGCCGGACAGCTGGAAGAAGGCGTCCGAGGCGCACGCGGCTGCCTGGAAGGAGCTGCGCAAGAAGTACGCCCGGGTCAGCGCGTAAGTCTGACCCCTCGGCTTAAAATGAAGTCTGCGCCCGGGTTTTCGCCCGGGCGCAACTGGCTTTGACGAGACCGAACTGATGGACGACAGGTTCTTCAACTGGATGATGCCCGACCCGGACGACCGCTCCGGCCCCGTGGCGCTGCTGGGGTCCGGAGAGTATTTGCCGGTCATGGACCAGACGGATGCCCAGCTGGTCGCTTCCCTCGGCGGGCGGGGCAAGGCGCACGTCGTCCTCATCCCCACCGCCGCGGCGTTGGAGCCGAGCCAGCCGGAGCGCTGGAACGAGCTGGGCCTGCTCCACTTCCGGCCGATCGCCGAGCGCATCTCGGCCCTACCGTTGCTCTCCCGCGCCGACGCCGAGGACGAGCGCATCCTGGAGGTCCTGGGCGACGCCGACCTCTACTACTTCTCGGGCGGCGACCCGCGCCACCTCATCGAGACGATGGACAAGAGCCCGGCCTGGGAGATCATCCGCTCGCGACTGAATGAGGGCGCGGCCATTGCCGGCTGCAGCGCCGGCGCCATCATGATGGGGACGTATCGCGTCAACACCCGCATGGTGCTGATGGGCGAGGCGCCCAGCTGGGGTGAGGCGCTCGGCGTCGTGCCCAACCTGGCGGTCGCGCCGCATTTCGACCGCGGCCGCAAGCGCGTCGGCGACGAGGCGATGGCGGAGGTGATGGCGAAAGTCCTGCACGCCGGGCCGTCCGACGCCATGATCGCCGGCATCGACGAGGACACCGCGCTGGTGCGCCTGGGCAACGGCAGCAGCTGGCGCTGGCAGGTGCAGGGCCGGCAGAACGTCGTGCTCTATACCCGCAGCGGCCCGCCCCAGGTCTTCTCCCCCGGCGACGTCATCAACCTCTAGGGCCCTGTCCAGTTAACACGCATTTAATAGCGCGATAACCTGCCCGAAACCCAATCGGTGGTATGATGGCCTATCGTAGTGGTGGAAGGACCACGAGATGATAGACCTGAACGCGAACCAACTGACCTTCACCATCACGGTAGGCGTCTGCCCCGTCTGCCTTGGCGATGTGGAGGTCATGCGCGGCGAGACCATCGCTCGCTGCCGCAACCGCTGCTCCGCCCCGCGCAAGCCTGCCGCTAACTAGAGGCTGCGCCAGCGGAGCGCGGCGGCGGCCGGCGTTTTTCCCGGTCGACAGGCATAGAAATCGGCCCCTGCCGTTAAGGCAGGTCTCTTAGTCGAATTAAGCCTTGGCGTCGGCCTTCATCTCCGCCCAGCTCTTGCCGGACATCAGGTCGGCCCACTGCCTGTAGAGGCCGCGCTGGTTGATCTCGCTGATTGCGTTGATGACCCAGGCGCCCAGGTCTTCGTCGTACTCCTCGTGGCCGCGGCCCATCGAGTAGTTATACGGGTACTGGCGGGCCATCGGGCTGGCGCTGGACTTGGTGCAGTACTCCCAGTTCTGCATGTCGTCCTGCTCCACGGCGCCGCTGGGACTGAACTTGCGGATGTAGACCGTGCGCAGCGCCTCCTTGACGTCCGGCGGCGCAGCCACGTCGGCCAGGCACCAGGACCAGACCTCCGTCTTGTCGGGGCCGCGCGGGTGCCAGGCGCGAATGGTGTGGGCGTTGTTGAGCAGGAAGGAGCAGTTGGGAAATACCGTGCCCACGATAGGCCAGGTCTTCTTGAAGCGCTCTCCCAGGCGCTGCTCCATCTCAGGGATGATGCTGCGCTCGTAATCGGCGATCTCCAGGTCCGTCGCCCAGACGCCGAAAGCGTCCTCAATGTCCTGGGTGGCGCGGCCGATGGTGATGCTGCCGTGTCCGTACTCCAGGCGGGCGTGAATGGTGCGCATCGGACCGCGCTGGCGCTCCGGGTTGACGAAGCCGGACTGCAGCGCCGAGGCGTGGGTCACGAAGAAGTGCGCCGAGTCGCCCATGAAGTTCTCTGCGGCCAGCTTCCAGTTGCAGGGCATGATCCACTTGTGCACCCCGGGCAGCGCCTCCGTGCCGCCCTCGCGACGGTCGACCAGGCTATCGAGGTACCAGGCCATTTCGCCCAGGTAGTCGAGGAGCGGCGGCGCCGAGGCGTCGAAGTTGCCGAAGATCATCCCCTTGTAGTTATCGACCTGCGCCACCGGCACCAGGCCCCACTGCTCCATGTCCAGCTGCTCGAAGTAGGCGTCCTGGAAGTTCGGCACGCCGATGAGCTTGCCGTCGTTGCCGTAGGTCCAGCCGTGGTAGGCGCAGGTGAAGGAGGCGGCGTTGCCCTGGTCGGCGCGGCAGACCTTCATGCCGCGATGTCGGCAGCTGTTGATGAAGGCGTTGATCTTGCCCGGGCTGTCCCGGATGACGATGACGGGGTCTTCGCCCATGTAGGTGCTGAAGAAGTCGCCCGGGTTGGGGATCATGCTCTCGTGGGCCAGGAAGAGCCACGAGCGCGCGAAGATGCGCTCCAACTCCTGCTCGTAGATCTCCTGCTCCACAAACAGACGGCGGCTGATCAGGCCGTGCTCGCCGTCGATGAGATCCCTGGCGTTAATCATGGCAAATCTCCCTCAAACCGCCGGTTGCTGAAGTAGCGGAAGATTAGCATGACGCAAAGTAGTTGTCAATAAGGCGGCTGGCAGTGCCGGCAGTAGTCGGTGATGCGCTGGTTCGCCGTTATCTCGGAGATGGAGTTGCTGCAGTTAGGGCAGGGCTGACCCCCCTTGCGATGCACCCGCAGGTGATCGCGGTAGTGGTCGCGCGGCAGGCCGTCTTTCTCCATGCGCTCCTTGACGATGGGCGTGGCCCAGGCCAATACCTCGTGCATCGCCCGGTAGAGGCACGACTCCTGCTCCTCGGAAAGGTCGGTGCGGCGCCGATAGGGATGGATGCCGGCGGCGAAGAGTATCTCGTCCGAGTAGGCGTTGCCGATGCCCGCGACGAACTGCTCTTTGGTGAGCACGCTCTTGATCTGCCCGCGATAGGCATGCAGCCGCTTGCGGAACACTTCTTCCGTGAGCGAGGGATCGAGCGCATCCGGCCCCATCTCTGTCCAGCGCGGCACCTTCTTCGCCAGCTCGTCCTCCTGCGCCAGGTAGACCTTGCCCATGAGTCGGCCGTCGAAGTAGCGCAGCTCTTCCCCATCGAGCGTGAGGGCGAAGATGGTCTTGGCCGGCTTCTTGTCGGCAGGCTGGGCCAGCTGGAAGCGGCCGGTGAGCATGGGGTGGATCACAAGGAAGGGCGCGCCATCGCTGAACGGGAAGAGCAGGTAC
The DNA here is from genome assembly GCA_035650635.1 of Dehalococcoidia bacterium. Taxonomy (GTDB): domain Bacteria; phylum Chloroflexota; class Dehalococcoidia; order SM23-28-2; family DASRHH01; genus DASRHH01. The sequence continues at coordinate 3,477 of DASRHH010000048.1, forward strand.
TTGCCGATGCGCCCGGCCTCGCCGATGGTCTTGCCCTCGAGCGTATCTGCCAGTTCCTGCGCGCCGGCACGCACCGGGATCGGGATGTAGACCTGCACGCGTTCGACTTTGCGGCCGGGCAGGCGCCGGTTCAGGTAGCTGGCGTAGCCCTCCAGGTCCGGTATTTCCGGCATTGGCGCGGGCTCAGGCGGGCAACGGGCAGCGGGGATAGGAGCCCATGACACGGAAGAAGGAGCAGAGGCCGCTGACTTCCGATAGCACCTGCGAGAGTACCAGGTCCTTTCTGTGGCCGTCGATGTCCGCCAGGAAGACGTAGACGCCGAGACGCTCTCCGCCGGGGCGCGATTCGATCTTCGAGAGGTTGATGTCGTGGCTGGCGAAGCCGCTGAGGACGCTGACCAGCAGGCCCGGCCGGTCCTCGACGGCGAAGGTGAAGGCCAAGGACGTCTTGTCCCGGCCGGTGG
>DASRHH010000049.1:0-3294 GCA_035650635.1 Dehalococcoidia bacterium
AGTTGACATCGAAGAGGGTGCACTTCTCCCAGGCCCCCGGCTCCAGGATGCGTCCCTCCTGCAGCAGCTGCTGGTAGAGAGGCGTGCCCGGGAAGGCGGTCTGCACAGTGATCTGCACCTCGTAGAGGCCGCTCTCCCGCACGAACTCGGGCACCAGCTCGAAGATCTCCGGCCCCTGGCCGTCCAGTCCAAGGATGAAGCAGCCGTTGACCGTAATGTTGTGCCGCTGGATGGTCTGGATGGCGCGCTCGTAGCGCCCCAGCTGCCCCAGCTTCCAGTTGCGGCGTCCCTCCAGGCCGTCGAGGCCGGTCGAGACCGGGCTCTCCAGACCGATGAGAATCTGCGCACAGCCAGCGTCGTGCATCATCGCTAGCAGCTCCGGATCATCTGCTACCGAGATGTCGGTCTCAGTGAACCAGCGCACGTTCTCCCTGGCCAGGGCTCGCATCAGTTCCTTGCCGTGGGCCTTGTTGACGAAGGTGTTGTCGTCCGCGAACTCGATGAAGGGGTCCGGCCAGATCTCCTTGATGTGATGGATCTCATCGATGACCCTGGCTACCGGCTTCATCTTGTACTTGGGCGTCAGCAGGATGGAGCTGGCGCAAAACTGGCAGCGCCAGGGACAGCCCCGCTCCGTCTGCACTGTGATCCGGTTGTACTTGTCGATGTCCAGAAGCTCAAAGCGCGGCATCGGCGACTCCGCCAGGTCGAACTCGTTCCCGACCCCCGAGTAGAACCTCTTCATCTCACGGCGCTCGAAGTCGTTTAGGAGTTGCGGCCAGGTGACCTCGCCTTCGCCGACGACGACGGCATCGCAGTGGCGCAGTGCTTCCTGCGGCAGCGAAGTGACGTGCAGTCCGCCCATCACGACCTTAGTGCCGCCCGCGCGGTAGCGGTCGGCCAGCTCATAGCCTTCCTTGACCTGGGCGCTGAAGGTCGAGATGGCGACCAGGTCCAAGTCGTCCGGCAGCTGCGGAGCGGTCCTCAGGTCGGCGACCTCGAGATACTCGACTTCGAAGCGCTCCGGCGTCATGCCGGCGATCGTGAGCAGCGAGAGGCTGGGCAGCGAGGCGATGATCTTGGCCCGCTCTACGAAGCCCGGCAGCGTGAAGCCCATTTTCATGAGCTCAGGGTTAACGGCGCGCACGCCGCTCATAGCGATGAATCCGATCTTCAAGACAACCCCCATCCCACGAGGAGCGAAACGACACCGAGCAACAGGCTGATGACCGGCACCGGAAAGAGCGCTCGCAGTTGGTCGCGCCAGGCCGCCAGGAAGCAGACCAGTGGCATGGCGCCGGCGCCGACGATGAAGCTCAGCGACGCGATTTCCCGCCAGGGAGCGCCGATGGGCACGGCCTGAAGGCTGAGCGCGAAGCCGATGTTGACAAAGCCCAGGGCCGTGAAGGCGATGTGCCCCAGGCGGACCAACCGGCGCCTCAAGGACGCGTAGCCGCCGAGCCATTCCGCCCGCGCAAAACGTAGTCCCATGAGTGCGCCACTGAGGAACCCCATGCCAATGGCGCTCCAACCGGCCATCAGGTTCAGTTCAATGGTATCCATGGCTCTCCTCGCTAGACCTTCCAACGCCAGGTTAGGCTCGCGTAGGAGGAGAGCCATGGTTCAAACGCACTAAAGGCAGACGACAATGCGCACCCACGCCGCGTAGTAAAAGCCTGCCCACTCTCGGTGCAGCAGCAGGCATGAAGAGAGGGCGGTTTTGCCGAGAACCGCCCTCTCTTTTGGAACGCGAGCTCCGGGCTAGCGTGCGGTCCGTCTTGTCACGAGGAAGATCAGTCCGAGTGCCGTCACAACGGTAAGGGCGATGATCGGCCACGCCTCGGCCGGAAAATCGGGATCGTTGTCGCTGGCTGGTCGGCCGCCGGCGCTCGGCAATTGGGCAGGCTGCCCCGCCTGCAGGGCGCCGGCGAAGGCCTGAGTGATCACGCCGTAGCCGGCATCGTTGGGGTGGACATCCTGCTGGAGGATATGGGTGAGCTGTGGCGCCTTGCCCTGAAACAGCGGAAAGATATCAGCCACCTGAGCGTTCACCTTCGGGTCAGCAGCTATTGTCTTGATGATGCCGTTGAACTTCGCGAAGGCGTCATCGCCGGCCGGGCTGTCAAAGGCGGTACCGGTGCCGGAGAACGGGTTGTACTGGGTCATCGTGACGATGAGGACGTTGGGGCCGGCGGCGGCCCTCAGCGTGCCCATAATCAGCGAGAAGTTGCCGCCGAAGGTCGCCGCCATTGCGGCGAAAGCGGCCTGGCACTCCGGGCTCTCCGCACTCAGGGCGCAGGGCTGTCCAGTGGCGCGCAGTTTCAGGAAGTCGTTGCCGCCGAGGCTGACCGAGATGATCTCGATGTCGTTGTTGGGGTCCGCGTCATGATTGCGGACGAGCTCTGCCTTCGCCCTGTCGAGCTGGCCGCCCGGCGCCAGCATGGAGCTGCTGGTCTCGCCGGAAACCGCAACCGTAAGGCCGTCCAGGTTCCGGTTGCTCCACTGCGAATTCTGACGCAGCTGGTTGTAGAAACGGACGACATAGCCCTGCTCAGGAGTGCTGGCTCCGACGCCCACTGCCAGCGAATCGCCCAGAGCCAGGTACGCTGGCCTGGTGGGCGTTGGCTCGGCGGCGGCGGTGGCTGCCGGCACTGCAGACAGGATGCCAAAAGCAAGGATGCTAAGGAATATCTTTTGAAACATGAGTTGCTCCCCTCTTGGTCGGTGCGCTAATCGATAAGTGTGATTGGTCCTGATGCTGTCTGCTCGTCTTGATTGCTGCGGCGGCCTCCTCTCCCTCTTGCCGGTTCGGCTCTACCAATTGCCGCCATGCTAGGGGCGGCCGGGAGAGGAGCCATGGTTCAGGAGCACCAAAGGCGACGAGCAAAAACGCACCAAGGCAGCTTGGTCCAAGAGAGACGAGAACGGGCTCTCACCGGTCGATGAGGGCTCCGTGGGGGACGCCGGTTGAGGGTTAGGTTTCCAGCAGCCCCAGACGGACCGCCTCGGCGGCGGCCTCGGTGCGACTGGAGAGGCCCAGCTTGTCGAGAATGCGGATGACGTGGTTGCGGGCGGTGTAAGGGCTGAGGAAGAGCTGAGCCGCTATCTCCTTATTCGTCAGACCCTGGGTTACCAGCAAAAGGATCTCGCGTTCACGGTCGCTTAGGACGTCGCCCGGCTGAGGTGCGGCCTTGGTCAGCTCCGTCAGCCGCTCGACAACGTTGCGGGTGACTCGAGGGTCCAGGAAGGACTCGCCTTTCCGGGCGGCGCGGATTGCCTCGACGATCTGGTCCG